>MFVS01000019.1 GCA_001786195.1 Candidatus Nomurabacteria bacterium RIFCSPLOWO2_12_FULL_40_42 | reverse complement strand
AAAATCGCAAAAATAAATCCTCATTCCTACGAGGATGTCTAAAGGCATCTGGACTGTTCATAGCTAAGGAATTAGGTGAAGGTTAGTAGATTGGCTGATGTCTGCGTAACAGTGTCATAGGCAAGAACAATGACAGTGGGTACAGATTCCGCGCAAGCCAAAGTCTCAAAATTCTGTATAGTACCATAACCAGTACCATAATCATTTGAAGCATAAGCCCTGTAATAATAGGTCGTTCCACAGGACAAAGATGAGATACTACGCGCAGACGAAGAGGTGAAAGCCCCTGTTCCAGAAAATGCTCCGCCGGTCGTCGTAGCAATAACCGTTACAAGAGTGGCAGAAGTTCCATAAGCGAAACCGTGTTGTGTCGCATTCTGTCCACCAGTAGCAGTGATGTCTCCGTTCAAAGTTGCCGATAACTGACCTATAGGATCGACCGTTGCTGAAGTAGTGACTGTCGGTGGATCGGTCGTATTTGGAGTTACCTCATTTGATGCAGTGCTCGGCGTACTTGTGCCTATTGCATTGGTTGCTGTAACTGTGAAGGTATATGCCACCTCATTGGTGAGCCCAGTCACCGTGATGGGAGAACCTGAACCGTATCCGGCGATATTACCGGGACTTGAAGAAGCGGTGTAATAAAGGATGGTTGAACCGCCATCGCTTGCCGGCGCACTGAACGAGACTGTCGCCTGCTGGTTTCCAGCAACCGCGCTGACGCCGGTCGGCGATCCAGGTACTGTATCCGGTTGGGTCGTGGTGAAGTTCAATATTTCTCCATAGCCTGTCGTAGTAGCATTAGTAGCATATGCTCTGAAATAGTATGTCGTTCCCTGCGTAAGACTAGATATATCGGCCGCAAAGGAACCTGCACCAAAAGGAGCACCCGTAGTATCAGTAGTTGTAGCAATTACAGTCGCCAATATAGCACTCGTTCCATATGCAAATCCTCTGACCGTTGATGAGGCGGCATTGGACATATCGATAGAGCCATTCAGTATGGCAGAATTGTCTCCGATTGATGTGGCGGCAGAGGTTGTGATAGTTGGAGCATAACCATAGTCATATAATTCTGTGACATCGCCTGAAGTCAATATCCGATCATATAGACGGACATCATCAATTCGGCCGTTGAGAGCAGTGTTTTGTACATAGCCGACCTGAAAATAACCGCTAGCATCCGAATTTCTCGTGCCACTCGGTGTAAGTTGTGTTATGACTGTTTTCGAAACGCCATTTATATATATGGAAGGAACATTAGATGTAGAATCAGAATTATATGTGACAACAATATGATTCCATTGATTATTCGGAACGGTGTAGATGCTACTGTCCTCTCTTGCATAGAATGTGCCCGTGGAAGTCCATCCTTGACTAAACTTGAATATCCACTTGCCGGATGAAAAACTATCAAGAAAAGCACTCCATCCGAGCCCTCCATCAAGTTTATTTTTTCCTACCATGTTCATGTTTGACGTGGTAGTAGTTGAATACACCCAAAAAGATACGCTTCCACCTGAATCAAATATGTTTTGTATAGACGCAGCGTCTGCCACGCGAACCCTCACAGAGCCGCCATGAAATTGCAATGATGAACTTGCTATGCCATCCGTCCAAACTGGTGGTCCATTAACAAAGCTTCCATTGTTTCCATTCCCCGATGAATCAACAGGGGTTGTTCCTGACCCATCATCAAACTTCCACCAGCCATTGAGATTCGATGTAATATCCGCCTCTACTATTCCGGGCTTAATCGAGAGAGAGAGAGAGTAAGAAGCACAAAAAATAGCATACTCGCCTTGCGCCACCGCTGGAGCCAGCTATGGCGGCACGCGGTCGCATAAAGCTTCGGCGAGGCAAAGCCTGCACCAAAAAGCTTTTTGGGTTGAACTCTGTTATTAACCAAAATCCGGCTGCCCATTGGGAAGTCTTTATTGGGAGCGGCCAGAATACCTACATCCTCTCTTAGGGCGGGGATGAATGACCGCATAATAACGTGGGCGAGCGGAGGCTCGCTCCTATCCAACAAAGTTTTCCCTGGCACCCTCGCCGAATAACCCGCCGATCCGCCGCGGCGGACGAGGGGACAGTTTACTGCAGGGATAGGACGAGGGTAAATTTTATTCATATTTCGTATATATAGTATAGCACTCGCTCCCCCCACAAATTTTGGAAAGTGGATAAATCCGCCATTTTTTCTTATTCTATCCTAATATCACCAGTTTATTCATAATCACTGGAATCTCCTCTGTAAAAAAATCCTTTACTTTTCTCCAGTCCGCCTCAAAGTTGATCTCCGGATCCGGATCACTCTCCGCGTCATCAAAATATACTAAGGCTTTCAAGATGTGATGATAGTCATGAGCAACAGAAGGATATTGCTCTGGCAATCTTTTAATGGTCTGCTCAAGTGGTTCTACATGGCGCGCACACCAATATAGATCAAAGAAATCTCTTTTTCTTCCTCGTTGAGAAACAGCTATTATTTTCATGACGGCAATGTCACGAGGTTGTAGAACTTTGATTGCTCCCTCCTGGATATACTCTTGTTTAGGAATGAAAAAAGGATAGGCGATAAAACTGACCTTGGCACCAAAGAGTTCTCCATACACTGTGTTCTTCCTATCCACATCAGTCTTCCAATCTTTATTGTTTTCAAAATTTGAAAAGATGTCCTTATTCAGAAAATTACTTTCTGTTGTAAAGAAATCTAGGTCAACAGATTTTCTATTTCCCGTCTGCAAAGCCAACGCGGTCCCACCAGCTAGGTACCAGCCGTCTTTCTGTAGCCAAGATTGATTCTTCAGAAACTCAAAAGCCTTGACGGTCTTCTTGGGTAGAATTTCGTAATATAAACCTAGTTGTTTTGAAGCATCAATGTCCATAATTTTTTTGTATCAGACCTCAACCGTCTAGGGTTATCAACAACTTTTTTTATGAGTGATATATCATAAAATTTCCTCACCCAACGCACCTCGTCATCATGTCCCAGGTCTAAAATGCGCTCAATGATATATTCAGCGTTCCTTTCTGCGTCTATTTTTTCTGGATTTACATCCCAAAAGAGGGCTTGTCTGAATTTCATATAGGCATTGTACCACATTTTTGCTCATATAAAAGATAAAACGAATCAGTGATTTGCTTCTCATCACTTATGAAAGAAAGAATTTTCTTTTGATTTTCTGAAAGAATTGATGCCATAAGAATTGTGTATTAAAAAAGCGCCAGGGAAAGAGCTTTTCTCTTCCATTCGTCTATGTCCAGTTTATCCCAATACTTAATAAGATCGGTTCTCCTCGCTTTCGTAGTCCCGATGCCCCAATTGACCCACTGCTCAAGCTTCCAGACGGCGAATCCCTCCGGATCTTTTTCGAGCTCTTTTGTATCGACTGACCAATGGTTTTTCATAAAATAAAGTATAGCACTCGCCACCCTACCCACGCAAATTTTTAAAGGTGGAAAACTTTTATGTTGGTTATTTCAAGAGTTCGCTACTGCAATATCAGATACTCCTAGCGTGCGACATCATTTGTTTTGAAAGTAGGCTCGAGCTTGATACAATAGGGACACATGAAAATTCTTTCTATTGAAACATCTTGTGATGACACATGTATAAGCATCATGGAAGCAAAAGGAGGCATCACAAATGCTTCATTCAAGGTTTTAGCCAACAATTCAAATTCTCAAATAAATATTCATATCCCCTATGGAGGAGTTTACCCAGTGCTAGCCAAACGAGAACACGCTAAAAATTTGCCTATTATTCTCGAAGCAAACTTGAAACAAGCCCGCCTTGACCAGGTCAAGGCAGAAATTGACGCCATAGCCGTCACATACGGCCCGGGACTGGAGATGTGCCTTTGGGAAGGTATCACTTTTGCGAAAGATTTAGCCCAAAAATGGAACGTGCCCCTCATACCTACCAACCACATGGAAGGACATGTTTTGTCGGTCTTTGGAAAAAGGAGCGGGAAATTCAAAATTCCTAAAATTAAATTCCCTGCCCTTTCCTTACTAGTTTCCGGCGGACACACCCAGCTTGTCCTAAGTAAAAAATTTATGCAATATGAAATAATCGGCGAGACTTTGGATGATGCCGTCGGCGAGACTTTTGACAAAGTGGCCCGAATGCTCGACCTACCCTACCCTGGCGGACCGCAGATTTCTAAGTTGGCAGAAGAAATAAGAGAAAAAGAAAAACAAGCTTTGCGAGGACTCCGCAGGGCGACGGTCCGAGGACTGAGTAAATTTTCCAGCAGGAAAATTACGACCTCGCAAAGTTTGTTTTCTTTTTCTTTCCCCCGCCCAATGTTGCATAGCAAAAATTTTGATTTCTCTTTTGCCGGATTAAAAACTGCAGTCTTATATTTAATTAGAAAAATAGGTAAACTAGACAAAAAAATAAAAAGTAAAATAGCTCTAGAATTTGAAAACGCTGCAATAGAATGTTTAGTTTACAAAACACAAAAGGCCATAGAAAAATACAAAATAAAAACTCTAATAGTAGCTGGCGGGGTCGCTTGCAATAGATACTTGCAAAGAGAAATGAAAAGAGCTATGAGAAAAAATATCAAACTCTTATTCCCCGAAAAAGGATTAGCAGGAGATAATTCTTTAATGATCGGCATCGCTGGATATTTGAATTACATAAAAAACAACCCCGAAGGAAAGAATACTTCCTACGGGGCAGGAAAAAACGTCCCAAAACTAGGCAATATTAAGGCAGTTGGTAATCTACGGCTCTAGCCTCGCCAGAGGACGGGCAGGTATGATATTATTGAATAATGGATGAGAAACTGCCAGAAAAACTGCTCCGACCTTACAACCCAAAAGAAACAGAAGAAAGAATTTATAAGCTATGGGAAGATAGTGGTTTTTTCAATCCGGATGTTTGTATAGAAAAAGGAATAATAAAAGCCGACGCAGAACATTTCTCAATGGTTCTTCCCCCTCCAAATGTTACAGGAAATTTACATACCGGACATGCGCTCATGCTGGTGATAGAAGACATAATGGTCCGTTATGCGCGCATGCAAGGGAAAAAAACTCTTTGGCTCCCGGGCACAGATCATGCTGCTATAGCTACACAGTCAAAAGTAGAAAAATTACTTGAAAAAGAGGGCTTAAAGAAAAAAGATTTAGGCCGTGAAGAATTTTTAAAACGAGTGGAGAAATTCGCAAAAGAATCACATGACACCATAGTGAACCAAGCAAAAAAGATGGGCGCAACGCTAGATTGGTCTCGTGAAGCTTTTACCCTAGATGAAGCTCGCAATGTCGCGGTCAAAACCGCTTTTAAAAAAATGTATGACGATGGACTTATTTATCACGGACATAGAATTGTGAACTGGGATCCGAAAGGCCAAACAGTTATCTCAGACGATGAAATCGTTTACGAAGAAAGAAAAGCCAAACTGTATACTTTTAAATATAGCGTCGATTTCCCTATTTCTATCTCCACCACTCGTCCGGAAACTAAAGTCGGAGATACTGCCGTGGCAGTCCACCCAGAAGATGCGCGTTACAAAAAATACATAGGAAAAACCTACAATATAGAGGATTTTTGCGGAGTAAAATTAGAAATCAAAATAATTGGAGATGAATCTGTAGAAAAAGATTTCGGAACTGGAGCGCTGGGCGTAACTCCGGCTCATAGCCAAATAGACTCAGAAATTGCAGGAAGACATAAACTAGAAAGCAAACAAGTCATAAACGAATTTGCAAAAATGACCGTGGGTGATGAAAGAATTTTAAATAAAAAAACAACAGAAGTAAGAGAGACAATTGTGAATTGGTTAAAAGAAAATAATCTGCTAGAAAAAGAAGAAGAAACCACACAAAATGTTGGAACGGCTGAACGCACAGGGGCAATCATAGAGCCACTGCCAAAACTTCAATGGTTTATAGATGTAAATAAAAAAATCCCATCTAGAAAAAACAAATCCCTAAAAGAGTTAATGTTTGAACCTGTCAAAGAAGGAAAAATAAAAATTATTCCAGAACATTTTGAAAAAGTTTATTTTAATTGGATAGAAAATTTACGCGATTGGTGCATCTCTCGCCAAATCTGGTATGGACACCGCATTCCTGTCTGGTATCATGAACCGATATGCATACCAAAAACCGGAAAAGAAGATCAGACTGACAAATGCAAAAAAACTGTGGTAAGCATAGAAAAACCAATTTGTGAATACTGTGATGCAAAATATGAGCAAGATGAAGACACATTGGATACGTGGTTTTCTTCAGGTCTTTGGACATTTTCCACTCTTGGCTGGCCTAAACAAACAAAAGATCTTAAAACTTTCCATCCGACTTCTATGCTCGAAACTGGACACGATCTTATTTTCTTTTGGATTGCCCGCATGATTCTTATGTCGCAATATTTACTCAATGAAATACCATTTGAAAATATTTATTTCCATGGCATGGTTCGCACAGCTGATGGCAAGAAGATGTCTAAATCTCTTGGCGATAAAGCAATTGATCCTCTAATTATTATTGCAAAATATGGTAACGATGCGCTTCGTATGGCAATGATTGTCGGCAACACTCCAGGAAAAGATTTAAAGCTAGACGAAAACGACGTTCGTGGCTATAAAAATTTTGCAAACAAACTTTGGAACATTAGCCGTTATGTGCTGGGAGTAGAAAGATCCGGAGAATTGAAAAAAGAGTTGTTGGATGAATGGAACTCTCTCGGGAAAGACATCACCGCAGATATGGAGAATCTTCGCTTCTACCTGGCGGCGGAAAAAATTTACCATTATGTCTGGCATCGTTTTGCGGACGAAATTATTGAGAAAAGCAAAGATACGCCGGAATATGGAGCAACCCTTTATCATATTCTGGAAAATTCGCTCAAACTCCTGCATCCTTTTATGCCTTTCGTCACCGAAGAAATATGGGGTATGCTTCCCGTTGAAAGTATGGAAAATAAAAAACTATTAATGGTGGAAAAGTGGCCTTTCGAATCTGCTTTTGGCAAACCCTATGACAAATGATCCTCGAATTTTAGTTTTGGCATTTATCGGCGGAACTATCCCCTCTCTTTTATGGCTGTGGTTTTGGACCAAGGAAGAAGAAAAGAAACCTGAACCCAAAGGAATTCTCACGGCTGTTTTCATCCTAGGCATGCTAGCGGTTATTTTTGTCCTGCCAATTGAAAAATTTATTCAGAGTAATGTCGCCTCGCCGGAGTTACAATTCATCCTCTGGGCTAGCGCCGAAGAAGTAATTAAATATCTGGCGGTGATGATCGTCCTTTTTAGAACCTCTTATGCTTCTGCGCCAATCGATTGGCCGATTTATCTGATTGCCGCGGCCGTAGGCTTCGCCGCGCTTGAAAATGCGCTGTTCTTGATCAAACCACTTTCGATCGGCGCAACCACGGTAGGTCTCTTAACTGGCCAGCTTCGATTCTTGGGAGCCACTCTGCTCCATGCCGTAGCGAGCGGAATTGTAGGTGTCGCGATCGGACTTTCCATGCGAATGCGAGTATTTAAAAGGAAATTTTATCTTTTGGCTGGTTTGATCTTGGCCACCACCTTGCATAGTGTCTTTAATTTTTTTATAATACAAACTAATAGAAACACCGAAGGTTATTTTTTGGAAGTATTAAAAGTATTTAGTTTCTTGTGGGTCGTGACTATTATCCTAATGTTACTTTTTGAAAAAGTACGAAGAATGAATTAAAAAAATATGAGTACAAAAAAAAGTTTTTGGGAGAGAATAACTGGAGGCGCTCGCACGGAGGAAGAATACGAAGAGCCCACAAGGAGTTCTAGACAAACAAAAAAAGGAGACGGCAAAGATAAGAGAACGGCTAATAACTGGATCGAAGAAGAGAACGAGGAAGCTGAATTAGCCGTGGATGTTTATCAGACAGGAACGGATATCATCGTCCAAACTTTTGTGGCCGGAGTCAAGCCGGAAGATTTAGAATTATCTATCGCCCGCGATATGATCACTGTCACCGGCAAACGCGAAGAGCATCGCAATGTTGATGAAGGAGATTATTTTACCAAGGAGCTTTATTGGGGGAAATTTTCCCGCACCATATCGCTCGGAGTAGAAGTGGAACCAGATGAAGTCGAAGCCATCGAAAAACACGGACTCCTTACAATCAAAATTAAAAAAGTGGATAAAGAAAAAACAAGTAATATTAGAGTAAGGTCGATCTAGTTTAATTGGGGTGTATCTTCTAAACGCGGCTCGAACTTATTTTTCAAAAAATCCACCGGAAAATCGAAATCTAAAAAAGGTCTCGGTTTTGCTAAAGCATTTTTTGGGGTGGGCTTGGGATTGGGACCCAAGCGCAAGACCTTTTGAGACGGTACTCCGTCCAAAAGGTGTACAGCTCCTGTAAGGAGAAGGATTTAGCAAAACCTCGGCTCTAGGTATGGTAACGGCTCAAATACTAGGAAATGAGCCGATAAGGAAACATCGGCATCTGTAGACGAGCCGTTCAAGCAAAAGCCCGCCACTAGTTGGGGAGAGGATTCTCCTCTCCCCAGTGCGTTGCCTCGGTTCGTGCTCCTTTCAGTCGCATCCCGCCGAAGCGGGACAGGGCTCACCCCACCCGGCCGCACAAACCCCTCTCAGTTTTTTCATGTCCACGTTTGTGGTGTCGCTTTCGCTATTAGATTTCTGTATTTCATATTACTCAGGCGCTCGTCTTTAGCCCAGACACCCTAGCGGAAATTCCCGAAGGCGCAAATGCAGAACGAGAAATATATTTAGAACGAAAAGACCTTCTCCTTCGTCAGAAAGCAAAGTTTGAGGAAAGTTTTAGAGATTTTGGACAACAGGGAAAGAATCGGCTCGAACCCTTGCGGAGTTTCGTTTTGTCCTTAAGAGAAGCCATGGAATTAGAAAAAACTTCCAATCATCTTGAATGGAAGAAGTTTTTGCAAAGTATCGGCTCTAACCCTTCTCTTAAGGACAAAACGGTTTCCATACACTGGGGGGAACTTTGGGATTTTGTCGCTTCCGCAAAGGGCGGAAGCGGATTACCTAGCGCGAGTTTTCATTCTGAAAACTCGCCCCTTATTTCTAATTTTGCAAACGTCTCTCTTTGTGCCCAGGGAGAGAATCGAACTCTCATGATGTTGCCATCAATAGATTTTGAGTCTATCGCGTCTACCAATTCCGCCACCTGGGCCTTTATTTTTTCTATGATTTTTATTTTACTTTAATTCATGGTAAAATACAAATGTGTCCAACATGTATTCTAATTCAATTTTCTGGGTTGATACCGATAAAATAAAACCAAATCCTTTTCAACCAAGGCGCGACTTTGACGAGGCGCGACTTCAGGACTTGGCCGATTCCATCCGTCAATACGGAGTGCTGCAGCCACTTACCGTTTCTCGGGTAGAAAGAGAAAAAGAAGGTGGGGGATTAGTAACGGAGTATGAGCTTATCGCCGGCGAGCGAAGACTTCGAGCGGCTATTTTGGCTCGGGTTTCGCAAGTACCAGTGATTATCAGAGAGGGCGACACGTCTTTGATGAAGTTGGAACTCGCAATTATTGAGAATTTACAACGGGAAGATTTAAATGTGGTGGATCGCGCTCGCGCCTTTTTTAGGTTAGTCAATGAATTTAAATTCACTCACAACGAAGTCGCCAAAAAAATGGGTCGGAGCAGGGAATATGTTACCAACTCGCTTCGCATTCTTACTTTACCGGAAGAAATCTTAAACGGACTGCGAGAAGGCAAATTGAGTGATGGCCATACTCGACCGCTTCTTATGCTCGCCGATCATCCCGAAGAGCAGATGGTTTTGTTTAAAGAAATTGTTTACAAAAAAATAACCGTGCGCGAAGCAGAGCGGCTAGCCAGGAAAATAGCTTATGATCGAGTGCGCAAGAAAGAATTTATGCCAGACCCAGAGATCATCGAACTCGAAGAAGAATTTCAAGAAAAATTGGGCACCCGAGTGCATATCGACCGAAAAGAACTCGGCGGGCAGATTAAAATAGATTATTTTTCGACCGAAGATTTGCGAGCGATTTTAGCATCGATTCAGAAAGGAGAAATGGAAAAAAAACCGACTGAAATGCTGGAGAAGCATATAGAAAGTACCGAGCCCAAAACACCAGATAGCGCTTTAGGCGCTATCCCAGGCGCTATCCCAGGCGCTATCCCAATAAGCTCGGAAGCACAAACACCAGTTGACGATAGATCAAAAGAGGAAATCAAAAACGACGATGCCGATTTATACAATATCTCTAATTTTAGCGTGTAAAATATTTTCCACTATCTTTTACATATGTTCAAGATCGTGATCACTTAAGATTCTGCGATCGCAGAAAGTTTGGTAAATTTTATCTTTCAATCTTAGGTATCTTGTGTGGATTGTGCATTTTGCAAGCTTTATTACTACATCTTTCCGGTATGGTCTTTGTGCCTTCCATCATTAAACTGCCGCATTCTTTGCAGATGGCGCCGGTTGGTTTGGCTTTGATCGCAAATTTGCATTTGGGATAGTTGGAACACGAATAGAAAATGCCAAATCTGCCGCGGCGTTCGCTAATGTCTCCGGTTTTGCAAACGGGACACACCACGCCGGTTCTTTTTTTCGCTTCATCTGCCTTATCGCTTTTTATGAATTTACATTTTGGATAACGAGAACAAGAAATAAAAGTGCCAGTGCCGTCGCGGCGCTCGCGGATCACTAGCTTGCCGCCGCCGGATTTCCCCTTTTTTTCACCGCAGTCTGAACATTTTTCTCCCGTTTCTTCTGGGGATTTTAATTTCGTGCCATTCAGCATTAAAGCCCCATCACAGTCTGGATATTTCGAACAAGAATAAAATTTGCCACTGCGGGCGAGCTTGATAATCATACTTGATCCGCATTTAAGACATTTAATATTTTCTGGCGCTTCGCCTAAATTGGTGGCTTTCTCGAGCTTTTCTTTGGCTTGGACATCTTTCAAAAATGGGCCGTAAAAATCTTTCAGCGTCTTTTCATATTTGCGCTCACCGCGAGAAATTTCATCTAATTCGTCTTCCATTTCGGCGGTGAAAGTATCGGAAATATAATTGGCAAAATGTTTTTCCAAAAAGTCCGAAACTACTTCTCCCGTGTCAGTCGGAAATAAAGTTTTTCCTTGCTTGGAAATATATCCTCTTTCCTCGATAGTCCGCATGATCGAGGCATAAGTAGAAGGCCGACCGATGCCTCTGGCTTCTAACTCTTTAATCAGACCTGCTTCACTGTATCTGCCTGGCGGCTCGGTGAATTTTTCAACGCTCTCCAAATCTAATAATTTCAATTTTTGTCCTACACTGCATTTCGGCAATTCCACATCATCACCCCTGGCGTCGCTATCTACTTTAAGCCATCCGGGGAAAAGCAAGCGCGAACCGGTGGCCGAGAAGTCAGGGATCACTTCATCCCGGCCCTCTCCTTGTAAAGGAGAGGGGGAAATTATGTTCGCTGTAATTTTTGTCTTCAATAATTTTGCATCAGTCATTTGCGAAGACACAACTCGTTCCCAAATGAGTCGATACAAGTTGTCTTGTTCGCTGTTGCCAACAATCATTTTTTCGGCATGGGTTGGTCGAATAGCTTCATGAGCTTCCTGGGCATTCTTGGATTTGGTTTTATAAATTCTCGCTTGCGCATATTCTTTTCCGTATTTTTTTTCCACCAGTGAAATAATTTGGGTTTGCGCCGCTACCGACAAATTGGTGCTGTCGGTACGCATATAAGTAATGTGCCCAGCTTCGTAAAGTTTTTGGGCGATTTGCATGGTACGCGAAGGGGAGTAGCCGAGGCGGGAGCTAGCTGTCTGTTGCAAAGTGGAAGTGGTAAAAGGCGCCCGCGGAACTCTTTTTTGTTCGGATTCTTTGACATCTTTCACAGTCCAAATTCCGGATTTTCCGAACTCCAGTATTTTTTCTACTAATTTTTCATCTCGAGGTTCTTCACTGCACTCGAGAGTAATCCTTTCATTCTTTAAAGTTTCAAATAATCCAAAAATCCTCCAGAATTTTTCCGGAACAAAAGCCCGGATTTCCCGCTCACGTTCCATAATGATGCGGAGCGCCGGAGATTGCACCCGTCCCGCCGAGAGCCCATAGCGTACTTTTTTCCAAATGAGTCCGGACAGATCATAACCCACCAGGCGATCCAAGACTCTCCGCGCCTCTTGAGCTTTGCGTAAAGCTGTATCAATTGCCCGCGGATGCCCTAACGCCTCTTGTACCGCTTCTTTGGTAATTTCATGAAAAGTTACTCTTTCTATAGGAGCTTTAACCTTATGATCTTTTTTTAATAGCGTCTCGATATGCCAAGCTATGGCTTCACCCTCGCGATCGGGGTCAGTTGCCAAGATTACTTCCTTTGCTTTTTGGGCCAAGACCTGCAATTCGCGCACAATTTTTTCTTTGCCTTTGGAAATTTCATAATGGGGAATAAAACCCCTCTCAATATCAATGGCTTTTTTATTTGACTTCGGTAAATCTCGAATGTGCCCCACCGATGCGCGCACAATAAACTTATCCGCCGAAGAGGAGGAAGCGCCTTCGAGATATTTTTCGATCGTCTTGGCTTTAGAGGGCGACTCAACAATTAATAATTTCATTCAACATAGTATTACACGAAATAGTTTTGCAATGCAAATTATGATATTGTTTAAATTGCAAAGTAAGGTATAAAAGAGTATGAAAAACATTTTCAAAAAACTTAATTATGCAAATTGGGCTCCGGCTATCCGGCGTTTGGTGAATATTTTTATCGGTTTTCACATTTTTGGGTATCCTTACAAAAAATTAAAAATTATCGGAGTCACAGGCACTAATGGCAAAACCACTATCACTACGCTTCTTTACAAAATTGCGACCGCGCTCGGGTACGAAGCCGGCCTCATCGGCACCGTGGAACATATTATTGCCGGCAGAAAAATCCCAACTGATTTCACAACTCCGGAAGGATTGCAATTGAATAAACTTCTCTCCGAAATGGCGAGAGAAGGGTGCGGTTATGTTTTCATGGAAGTGTCTTCGCATGGGATGGAGGAAAAACGGGTTGCTGGAATCAATTTTACCGGCGGGATTTTTACCAATCTAACCCAGGACCACTTGGATTACCACTTAAATATAAAAAATTATTTTTTGGCCAAACAAAATTTTTTTAAAATACTTCCTAAAACTGCTTTTGCCCTGTCTAACGCAGACGATGCATATGGAAACAGGATTTTAGAAGGCACGAAAGCTATCAAGAAATTATATGGATTTACTAAAGCCGCTGATTTTAAGGGAAAAATTAAAAAAATTGATTTCAACGGGCTGGAGCTTGATTTTGGCGAGAAAAAAATAAAATCAAAATTGATAGGGAAATTCAACGCTTACAATCTACTTGCTGTCTGGGGCACTTGCTCACTTCTTGGTTTTGACATGTCAAAAGTAAATAAAATTTTAGAAAATATCGAGCCGCCTCGGGGACGCTTTCAACACTTTACTTCTCCGAGCGGAGTTCTAGTTATAGTGGATTATGCGCATACGCCGGACGCGCTAGAAAAGGTGCTTCTAACTATCGGAGAATTAAAATCAAAAGAAGCTTCACTACGACCGGATGATACAGGCAAGATAATTTCCGTTTTTGGTTGCGGGGGAGATCGTGATTCCAGTAAACGTTCCAAAATGGGCAGAATTGGCGTAGTTTTATCCGATATTCCAATTTTTACGTCTGACAATCCTCGCAGCGAAGATCCAAATAAAATTATTGCCAACATGATAGCCGGATTATATCCGGAGGAAATACAAAAAGTAAAATCGATTCCGAATAGACGTGAAGCGATAAAAGAAGCTGTCCGATTGGCCCACGGTGGCGATGTAATTCTCTGCGCCGGCAAGGGCCACGAGAATTATCAGGAAATCAAGGGTGTGAAAAATCACTTTGACGATCTAGAGGAATTAAAGTCAGCTTTTTTTGGCAAATAATTTGGGTACTGATTTAGTAAGTCCCAACATAGGACCAGATGAAACTAGGGCAACAACATCGCTACTTTTCACTATTTTTTTAATAATTTGCAGGGCATCTTTTTCACTTTTCGCGGTATGAATATTTCTATATTTTTTAACCGCATCCCATACTTCTTTGGTCGTTAATTGACCTTTCGCTTTTTTACCGCGCGAAATTGTTGGTAGCATCACAACTTCATTTACATTATCGAAAATATTTCTATACCACTCCAAAAATTTCCGGTTACGCCAAGAAAAAGCGTGCGGCTCAAACACAGCAATGAGTCTCTTTTTGGGAAAGTGGAGATGCATTGCGTCAAAAATAGATCGGGCTTTCTCGTAAGAAGATCCCAAGCCGGCATAAACTGGAATAGTCGAGTTCTTAGACAGGAGTTCGATCCGATTTTGAATGCCGTGAAATGAATTTACAGCCTCCGCAAAAACCTTAGGCGTTATTTTTTTATTTTCCAAAAGCAGTGCTGCCACCCCAATGATATTTTCAATATTGTGCTTGCCCAAAAGTTTAGTTTTTATTGTGGCGATTTTTTTGCCTTGATACAGGAGATCGAAAGAGGATTGTAAACCAAATTTTATATTTTGGGCATAATAATCAGCCCCGCCATGGCGGGCAGGCTTTTTGTTGGATAAAGAGTAACTTACTTTTTTACTTTTTGCGTATTTTGATATTTCTTTATTATTTTTCCCTTCCAGAGAATAAACCAGCAAGCCGTGCTGGGGAATTTTGGCTACTAATTTTTTGTATGGTGCCTTATATGATTTTTCGGTCGGGAAAATATTGATGTGGTCGTGTGTTACCGAAGTCAGCAAAACGGATGCGGGATAAAAGTGCAAAAATTTAGAACGCCGGTCATCTTTCGCAGATGTATATTCATCGCCTTCCAGCACAAAGTCTTTACCCGATCCTAAATGCGAAGAATGTTTCAAATCAAGCGGCAAGGCTCCGATAAAATAAGAAGGATCCTTTTTGGCTTTAAATAAACACCAAGCCAGAAGTGTGGCGCAAGTGGATTTGCCGGAACTGCCCGCTACTACGATATTTTCGGTATCTTTGGAAAGCATGGCCAAGGCCTCGGGTAAGGATTGGATGGGGACACCCGATCTTATAACAAATTTTTTCTCTGGATTTTCTTTCAAAGCAAGAGGTATATTATTTCCCATGATTACTAGATCTACATTTTTAGGAATATTTTTCGCGTCATATTTTTTGTAAAAAAATATTTTATTTTTCTGGAGATAAGTCGGGATGGGCTCAAAAGAATTTGCGTCGCTGCCCGTCACGTTCCAGCCGGACTCTTTGAAAAGAACCGCCAGGGCGGACATCCCGGAGCCAGCAATACCGATCAAGTGGACCTTTCCTCCTCTCCGGCGGATCGCCGATGAGGCGATTTTTGTTAATCTATTTGTTTCCATTTTGTCTTTGATCGCCGGTAAAATAGCTGCCGATTAAAGAACTCCGGATGGGCAGAAGGAGTTCCCCAAAAAGCCAGTTTTCCTTTTGTTTCAAATTCTCTCCATGGATAATCAGATCGGCCGGAAAAGTGTCGATGCCGTCAGGGAAAACTCCAGTTGTTAAGTTTGAGGTCATAATAGATTCTATTTTAAATATTTTCATGAAAGGGAGCCGGGCCAATTTTTCTTGGTAGACGGGCAAATACTCCACCTGGGCGAAAGAACCGAAACACTTAAATTGATTCAGGAAGGAAAGGGCGATGAAGGTGAGCAGAAGTGACGGACAGACCCAGCCGCTTTGGATCTCTTCGATTAAAATTTCCGGATTACCCAGGGAAATTTCTTTATTTTTACCCTTTAAGCTCTGAGAACCTTCATCGCCGAAAAACATGTTTTCCATATCTTCATATTTTCCGTTTAAGACCGGCGTATAAAACATTATCTCCCGGGGAAAGACCGACATAAATTGCTTGCGAATTTTTGGGTCAAAAAATATCTTGTGAAAAACATGAGCGCTATTCCGGAGAACTTGGACCAAATAATTGGCAACCACTTCATTGATATCAATATAAACTAAATTATTTTTATTTAAAATTCTTCTTTCAGTATGCTGGCAGGCCTGGAGCGCCCACTTGGTGTAAGAAGCGCCAGGAACCGCTTGCGGCAAGAATTTGGTCAGTTTTACTGGCAGGGTATTCAGCTTCTCTTCAATTTTCGGAGGAATTTTGGCTCGATAAACTAAAGCGTCCTGCATGGTGCTCGGGAATAGATTTATAGCTTCTTTTTTCCGATTGATTCGTCCCGGGCGGGAACGGTTGGAAAAGGGAATTCCGGAAAACATGCCGACGACGTAAAATTCTTTTTCCGGTACTCCGAGCGATCCGAGCCAGTTGATGCAGAGCATGCGAGGACCTTCTGTCAGTCCGAGGTGTGGCGCGGTCTGCAATATCCTACGCTTTTTTAAGGAAAACAAAATTTCTTCTTTGGACATAGCGTCAAATTCCAGACGCTCTAGCTCGGCAGCAAAAGCACTCTCTAGTTCGCTCTCCATTGCTTTCTTTGGCCGCCAGAAGTTCAATTGCTTGGAATATTCGAAGGCTGTCTTGTTCCAATTTTCTTCTATACATTTTGCCAAATGGATTTTGCCGTCTTTCTTGAGCACGGATACAATACCTGTTATCTTAGTTTTCAGCCCTATTTTAGTCATTTTTTTATGATACTGCCAAACCATTTTTTTACCAAACGATCCATGTTCTGCGTTTTGTCGGTGGTAATTATTTTTACGCTTCTTTTCTTGGATAGTTTTTTGGCAATTTCTGGATGTCGAGCTAAATATTCTTTCAGTTTGCGGGGGATGATTTTATCTTGCGATATAATTTTTACGCTGTGCCCGACATTTTCTTTAATTTCTTTCTTCAGGATCGGATAGTGGGTACAACCCAAGACGAGCGCGTCTATATTTTTATTCCGAAAAGGTTGCAGATATTTTACAATGAATGGTTTGGCTCTTTCGTTTTCTCCTTCTTCGACTAAGGGCACGAGCAAGGGCGCGGGATTTTGAAAGACTTTAGTCTGATTATTCATCTTGCGATTAAACTTTTTTATTTCTATCGCCCAAGCGTTGGAGGTAACAGTGCCGAGAGTCGCGAGCACCCCGACTCTTTTAAATTGGGCCGCCACTTCTGCCGCCGGAATTAGAACTCCGAGAACTTTCCTATCTTTGAAATTTTTCGCCAAATATTCTCGCTGGATTCTTTTTAAGGCCCGGGCGCTGGCCGTGTTGCAAGCGATAATCACGATGGCGCAATTTTCTTTTTGGAAAAGATATTCCACCGCCTCGCGGGTAAATTCATAAACTGCTTTATGCGATTTGTTGCCATAAGGCACTCTTTTGGTGTCGCCAAAGTAAATATAGTCATATTCCGGCATCATTTTCCGTATCGCCCGAGCGACAATCAGCCCTCCCAGTCCCGAATCAAAAATCCCAATTTTCATGATCTCATTCTAGCATACAATTTTGACTTCTAAACCCAAATCTGATAGGATCTTTGGGTAGGGTTTTTAGGTTAAATTGGCTGAAGTCTTTCCGATACAGAGTTGGCGGAGCCCATACCGTCTTAATATGAAAAAGAACAATTTAATACGTTTTGTTCAATCTCTGGTGATTTTCCCGGTTATGAGTTTCCCTTTTGTGTTTACACCTCTTCATAACCCTGAAATTTATGGGATTTCGCAGAATGTATTAGCTCAAAAAGTTAATATTGAAACGGAAACGACACCTGAAACTTTAGCTCTTAATCCCGAAGCTATTGACATGCAGGTTGCTCTCCAGCAAATCAAAGATCAAAAAGTAGCTGCTATTGATAGATATTTTAGAGAGCGTGACATGCCTTTAGAAGGTATGGGTATGAAGATGGTTCTCGAAGCGGAAAAGAATGGTCTGGACTGGCGGCTTTTACCAGCGATCGCTATCCAGGAATCGACTGCAGGAAAAAATATGTTTGCCCCAAACAACCCTTTTGGTTGGGGTAAAAAAATAAAATTTGATAGTTTTGATCAGGCGATTGAAACCGTGGCTCGCAATTTAGGCGGCAACAATCCCAATACCGATCATCACTATGCCGGCAAGACTACCGAAGAAATACTCAAGACATATAATCCTCCTTCGGTAGTACATAATTATGCCAAGCAGGTGATGAATATAATGAAAGATATTGGGGAAGAAGATATAACTTCAGCTTCACTTATTTCAGCAAATACATAAAAAACACGTTATACTCTTGATAAGTTATTATTAAGTTTTTTCAATCTAGAAAATAAAATTATGAAATACAATAAAGGTTTTGCGCCAGTTTTTATTTTAGTAATCGTGCTTGGAGTTTTAGCGGTTGGTGGAGGCGCATATTTTGCGGGAAAAAGTTCGACTCCTACTCCACAAAATACAGAGGATAATAATTATCAATCACCAGCGGATCAAAATAGTTTTGTCAATACTCAAACTTCACCGACCACTAAAGCGGGAGATTATTCATTTCAAGCAGTTATATTAGATAGACCCGATCGCAAATGGAATGATGTTTTTGTCGAAATTTATAAAAACGAAAAATTTGTCAAATCGGTGCAAGTAGGGGAAGAAGAGGTAGAAGCAAGTATGTTTGTTCTTTCTCCTGATAAGAAAAATGTTGCGTTTAAGGTTAGTTATGCGGGTGGAACTTGTATGTATGGAGACACACCAAGAGCTATAAATCTTGATACTTTTTCTCTAATTAAATTTGAAAATAATGCGAAATTGTCAAAAAATAACAGTGAGGGTTATCCAGAACTGATCGAAAGCATTAAATGGATTTCTGATAGCGAGATTGAGGCCGTTGTCGGATTTGGAACGAAGTTTAATGCTGATGGATGTGGGGGAACGGGGACTTCTACTTCTTATACTTTTAAATTTACCAAATAGTTTTCAAATAAACCGTTTTTACTACCTAATACCATAATAGCAACGGCCGTGGCTATTATGGTATTAAGGAAAAAAGTAAAAAATATATAACTATTCCAAATACACCAGCGTCATCTTCGGGTCTTTCGGTTCAAAAAGTGCAATTTAGAAATTATTTGTATTTTGTTAAAATTTCTTTCAGTTCTGGTAAATCTTTTTGAACAATGTCCCAGATAGTTTGATAGTCAACATCGAAATAATGGTGAATTATTTTATCACGCAATCCTGCAACATCACGCCAAGGAATTTGTTTATTATTTTCCTTGAATTCTTCCGATAAATTCTTGGCAGCTTCTCCAATAATTTCCAGCGAACGCTCAACTGCTTTGGATGTTTTTATATCGCCAATAAACGCAACAAAATTAATATTGCCCAAAAAATTATTTATGTTTTCAATTTCATCCAATATGTGAAGAATATACGCTTTATCGTTGTCCATCCCGTTAGAAATATAATTTAATAATCTTTACTTAATTCCCGTTTGATGAATTTCTAACGGGATCCATAAAATACTTTAAGATCTTTTAACATACCTGACTTCATATATTTACTGGCACCGTTTTCTGTCACAATGTCAACTTTTTTTTGCAATAAATCTTTCAAGGCATTTTCAAGGCCTATAAGATCAAGAAGAGAAAAAGGACGATGGTAATCTATCATGATATCCATATCGCTGTCTTTTTTTTCTTCACCTCTGGCGAATGAACCAAAAACCCCCGCATATTTTATACGGTATTTATCAAATACAGGTTTAGTTTTATATTTTAATTCTTCGAGAGTCATACTAATAATATAGCATAAATTTTTAGCAACATCTATTCTACCTAATAGCTCACAAATAAAGTCAGTGAAAACCTCTGTATAGCTCATAATTCCTGTTAGTGTAGTCGGTATTATGACTATGAATACAAAGAAGGAATTG
>MFVS01000018.1 GCA_001786195.1 Candidatus Nomurabacteria bacterium RIFCSPLOWO2_12_FULL_40_42 | reverse complement strand
CTCAACAAGAATGCAAAGTGCCACAAGACGATGAAACTGCTCTCCTCTTGGGGACATTCCGGAAAAGGCTTCTACTATGGACTTAAAATGAACATTACCACCGATCTGAAACGAACTTTGCTGGCTGTTAGCTTTGGAACAGGAAATAGCGATGATCGGAAAACATTCCAGAAAATGAACAAAAATATTGATGGGATATTCGTGGCTGATGCGGGATATTCCTCGAAAGATTTAGAGGAAGAATTTTATCAAGAAAACAAAAAAATTCTTTTCACTAAACCACGAAAAAATATGAAAAAGATCATTGCTGGATTCCAGTACCATCTGTACAATACTCGTATGCTGATCGAACTAAACTTCCGAAATCTTAAAATGTTGTATGCGTTTCTGACTTCGTTTCCGAGATCCATTGACGGCTATCTTGCCAATTATATTTATTCAATTCTCGCCTATGTGCTTAGGTAGAGAAGTTGTTTTTGAGAAAAACGAAACTTCTGTTTCAAAAATTCAGACAGCTGAAGGTATTTAGACATGGCTGGGGAAAAGTGAGGTTTGCTTGTTTCGTAATTCAGAGTAATTCAGAGTATAAAAGCAAACCCGCTGCGGTTATCAACATGTAGCAAGGACAGTCCTTGCTAGAACGAACAATTGCATTCCTGTGTCCAATATGCAATAATTGCTATATGAATTTAGTCGCTCAAATTCTCCCTTATGGAGAGATAATTCTTTCAATAATACTGGTGACCTCGATTTTGTTCCAACAATCTTCGGCCGGAGTAGGCGGTGCTTTGGGCGGAAACGACACGGGCGGCTTCCACCACACCCGCCGGGGATTTGAGAAGTTTCTTTTTTATTTGTCCATTGTTGATGGAATCCTTTTGGCTTTATTTGCCCTGCTCAGTATAATAATAAAAGCTAATAGCTAGTTTCGATCTCATCTTAGAAAATTATCGTATGCGTAATTTCAAACTACCCTCAAAAGTGCAAATTAATTCCGTTTTTCATTCCTTTTCCAAAAAAGAGAGGATCGTTTTTGTCGGATTCACAGTGGTTCTCCTTCTAAGCACCATACTTATACTCCAAAGTATCAATAAATATTTTATGGTGAGCATACCCTTGCGCGGAGGCTCCATATCCCTTGGCATCATTGGAGTTCCGCGTTTTATAAACCCAGTACTGGCAAGCAGCGACGCCGACTTGAACTTGGTTTCGCTTATTTATTCCGGACTGTTACGAAAAGATATAGATGGAAATCTAGTCCCCGACTTGGCACTCAAGTACGAAGTATCCGAAAATGGATTGGTTTACACTTTTACTTTAAAAGATAATTTATACTTCCAGGATGGAAAGCCCTTAACGACGGACGATGTAATTTTCACTATAGAAAAAGTTAAGGAATCAATTATTGAAAGTCCACACAAAGTGCATTGGAAAGGTGTAAATGCCGAGAAAATCGATGAAAAAATCGTGCAATTCACTTTTAAACAACCCTATGCGTCATTTTTGGAAAATGCCACGCTAGGTATCCTGCCGGCTCATGTATGGGGTAATTCTCCCCTAGAATTAAGTAACGCCAACACTAGCCCGATCGGCTCCGGACCTTATATGGTCAACGCCGCAAACAAACAAGCATCAGGAATCATAGATCATTACCAATTGATTCCATTCAAAAAATTTGTCTTGGGTAAACCGTATATCGAGAATTTGGACTTGCATTTTTATCCAAATGAGGACGAACTGATCCAAGCTCTCTTAAATAAAGAAGTGGACCAAATAAACTCCATCAGCCCCGGAAACGCTGAGATTTTAAAAGAAAAAAACTTTTTAGTGGAATCGGCAGTTTTAGGAAGAGTCTTCGGACTTTTCTTCAACCAAAACCAAAATCAACTCTTCGTCGATAAAACAGTTCTTCAAGCCATCGAATCCGTTATAGATAAAGAAAAAATCTTGCAGGAGGTGTTGCTCGGATATGGAATGGTTATTGAAAGCCCAATCCCGCCAAATCTGACCGACTATCAGATCTTAAAAGCCAAAGTAAATAAGATTCCCCGGGAAGAACTACTGCAAAGAGTAAAAAATGATTTGGCCAAAGACGGTTGGAAAATGGGCGCCGACGGATTTTTGGAAAAAGCCACTATAAATAACAAAAAGAAAACTACTACCAAGCTCGAGTTTGTAATCTCGACGGGAAACGCCGCGGAGTTGGTCAGAGCGGCAGAGTTAATTAAGCAAGATTTGGCGTCCGTAGGTATAAAAGTTGATGTAAAAACTTTTGAAACAGGCAATTTAAATCAGGCTGTGATTCGTCCGCGCAAATACGACACCCTTTTATTCGGAGAGATTATAAATAACGAATCCGACCTCTTTGCATTCTGGCATTCCTCGCAGAGAAAAGATCCGGGACTAAACGTCGCTTTATACACCAATGCCAAAGTGGACAAAATTCTGGAAAACGCCGCGGTCATTGTCGATAAAGACTCAAGAATACAAAAGTACATCCAGTTTACAGAAGAAATAAAAAAGGATATGCCCGCAATTTTTCTATACAGTCCGGATTTTATATATACCGTTTCAAAAAATCTTAAGCAACTTAAAATGAATCGAGTTATTTTGCCTTCTGATCGTTACTTAAATGCTTATGCATGGTACACCGAAACGGAAAATATTTGGAAAATATTTTATTGAAATAATAAGCCAAGCGAATATATTTTAGACAATTATGATAAAAAAACAAAGACTGTCTTTCAGCGCCATAAGTGTTGACCCTGCCCGCAATACTACCCATAACGCTCCCGGCGGACCAAAGAAAATACCAGGAGGAGATAAAGGAGAACGGAAAAATCCTATAAAGAGTTCGACTTATCAATACCGAAAGAAGAGATATGGGGTGGGGGCTCGATCTCACTCATTTACGGGAAAAAATCAATTCAAGCCGGGATTTAAGTCCGGTGAGAGTAATATCCGAATTCCCCCGCCGGAATCGGGTGTTATCCGCATCATCCCGCTCGGCGGGGTTGAAGAAATTGGTAAAAATATGACGGCTATAGAAATAGGAGATGATATCGTAGTTATCGATGCCGGCATGCATTTTTCAAACGAAGCCACGCCGGGAGTTGATTATGTTATTCCAAATACAACCTATCTGGAGGAACGCAAAGAAAAAATACGCGCGCTCATTATCACTCACGGGCACTTGGATCATATCGGGGGTGTACCGCTAGTCCTCTCCCGTATCGGCAATCCCCCAGTTTATTCCCGAAACCTCTCTATCTTAATGATGCGCAAGCGCCAGGCCGAATTTCCGCACCTGCCCGCCATGAAAGAAAATATCGTCGAAAAAGATGAGACTATAACCTGCGGAAAAATAAAAATTAGGTTCTTTGGTGTAACGCATACTATTCCGGACTCTATGGGAATCATCATCGAAACAGAACATGGCTGGATTGTAACCCCGGGAGACTACAAGCTCGACCAGGTGGATGGAGTTGTTTCAGAAGAAGAAGGAGAAGAATATTCTATTTTCGACAAAGCCAAAGTCCTGCTCCTTATGACCGATTCCACCAATATCGAAAACGAAGGATTTTCGCTGCCGGAGGTAAAAGTTCACAAAGGGCTTGAAAATTTAATAAGAAAAGTAAACGGCCGTATGATTATCGCTGCTTTTGCTTCGCATATTACCCGGTTGGCGTATGTGGTGAAATTTGCCGAATCTTTAGGAAAAAAAATAGCAATAGATGGCCGTTCTATGAAAACAAATATCGACGTAGCCATTGAGGCCGGACTTTTTACTCCAAAAAAAGACACCATTATACCAATAGAGGATGTAAGTAATTATCCACCAAATAAGATTGTCGTATTGATGACCGGTGCGCAAGGTGAAGAATTTGCTGCTCTCAATCGTGCTGCGAATAAATCCAATACCAAATTCTCATTACACAAAGAAGATACAATAATACTCTCTGCATCTATTATTCCTGGGAATGAACTTCAAGTGCAAAGAATGAAAGACAATCTCACCAGACAAGGCGTTCGCATCATCAGCTACCGCACCGCCGGCGAAGATTTCGTGCACGCCACCGGCCACGGCAACCAAGAAGATATCAAGTGGTTACACCGCAAAGTTCATCCGAAATTCTTCATACCTATCCACGGCTTTCATTCTATGCTCGTGCGGCATAAGGAACTCGCCATGGAAGTCGGCATGAGTGAAGAAAACATCGTCGTCCCCGATAATGGTTCAATCATTGAAATATCAGCTGATGGCGAGAAGATAAACAAAAGAAAAGAAAAAGCTGCCAGTGGTATCATGATGGTAGATGGTGTCTCTATCAGTGATACGCAAGAAGTCGTTATCCGAGACCGCCAGATGCTCTCCCAAGATGGAATGTTTGTGATCATCGCTCTTTTGGACCAGAAAACCGGAAAATTAAAAAAATCTCCGGACATTATCTCGCGAGGGTTTGTATATCTGAAAGAAAACCAAGAACTTCTTCGCCAAGTAAGGATAATTATCAAAAAATCAGTTGAAGAAGGAGCGGCTCTAAGTAATCAAAGAAATCGGGCAGATCTAGTAGATTTTGACTATATCAAGGCAGAGCTCGGCGAAACAGTTTCCAAATTCTTGTACCAAAAAACCGAAAAAAGGCCTTTGGTGATACCAGTGATATTAGGTGTATAAATATAAAATCCCGTACGAAATCTTACTAAAGACATTTCTTAATATAAGATCACTTTAATAATTTAATGAAATTTCGTACGGGATGAAACATAATAGAAAAATAATATATCTGGCAGGATTTTTAATTTCTGTGCCGATCGCCCTCACTTCTTACATTAATTCCAGCCTGCTCGAGATTTACGTCGATAAATATTTCTTAGGAATTATTTATATGCTAGCTTCGCTCATCACTATTATTGGCATGGCTAAAATGCCGAAAATTCTGACCCGCCTTGGGAATCGCAAGAGCACTCTTTTGTTTTGCCTGATATTTTTGGCCTCGCTTATTTTAATGGGGCTCGGCGGCAAAGGTTTTATTGTCATTCCGGCTTTTATCTTTTATTTTGTATCCGTCAATTTAATTTTCGCCACCCTCGATATATTTATTGAAGATTTTTCCAAAAACTCGCCAGTAGGCGGGATCCGCGGAGTTTATCTGACAATTATAAATTTTGCTTGGGTGATCGCGCAAATGATGTCCGGGTCTGTCATTGCCAAAAGTTCGCTCCCCGGCATTTATCTCTTGTCGGCTTTGTTTGTGAGCTTAGTTTGCATCATTTTTAGCTTGTTCCTGCGCGATTTTAAAGATCCGCAATACGAAAAAGTCCCCATTTTAAGAACAATCATTTTTTTCTGGCGAAATAGAAATATCGCAAAAATTTATTTAATCACTTTGATTCTAAGATTTTTCTACGCTTGGATGATTATTTATACGCCGATTTATATGCACGAATACATCGGCTTTGACTGGAGCCAGATCGGAATAATTTTTAGTATCATGCTTCTGCCATTTATTATTTTAGAACTGCCTTTGGGGATATTGTCCGACCGAATCGGCGAGAAAAAAATGCTGATCGTGGGATTTTGCATAATTAGTGTTTCCACCGCAATGATCCCGCTCTTCTCTGCCCCAACACTTCTCCTCTGGGCTCTGATCCTTTTTGCTACCCGGGTCGGCGCCGCAACCATCGAGATTATGAGCGAAAGCTACTTTTTTAAATCCGTCGCCGAAGAAGAGGCGGACGTGCTTAGTTTTTTCCGCAATACCAATCCGCTTTCTTATATCATCGCTCCGCTTCTCGCTATTCCTGTTCTTCTCATCGTTCCCTCATTCGAATATCTTTTCTTTGTCTTGGGCGCGGTTATGCTATGTGGCCTCTTAATCAGCCTGCGACTGCGGGATGTGAGGTAAATAAATATTCCCCTTTCGCGATGACTGTCCTTGCGAAAATAATTACCACCCTGCTGGATTACCGACTTTACATATTTGAAATGGAGAAACCGATGGGTTTACGCCTGCACCATGATCGATCTTTTTTCGAGAGAGGTTGTCGGGATTTCAATCAAAACAAATCATAGTGCATTGCTTGTATCCGAAGCATTGCTGAACGCGCTTGCGGCCAATCCGGCACCGACAATCATTCACTCGGACCAAGGCAACGAATACAAATCAAAACTGTTCCGTTCAATTCTGAGAGATTGTAAAATCTTGCAGTCGATGTCGAAGAAAGGCTCTCCCTGGCAAAACGGATACCAGGAATCGTTCTTTGGTAATTGGAAGGTTGATATCGGAGATGTGAATCGCTTTGAAACCCTGGGAGAACTAACAGCTGAACTTTACCGGTCGATATATTATTACAATAATTTACGAATTCATACGAGCTTGAAAATGCCACCGAGGAAATTTGCAGAAAAATTTGCGCTAAAAACAGAAATCAAATACAATACAAGTCAAGAGAGACTAACTGTCTAAGAAAAGGGGTACACTTCAATTTTACCAATTACATGATGAAAATCACTTTAGCTTTTGCGCCAATTTTGCTACAATTCTTCCATACCAATACTTAAAGAACCATTTAAATTTTGCCTGTTAAGAGTTTTTATTCAATTGATAGGAAGTTTTGTATTCTTTTAAAATTTCATCATATGTTTCTCTGTTTCCGGGATATCTGAATTCTGAGGTATCTAATACTTTTCGTAAACCTGTAAAAGCTCCATAATCATCGGCATCAAGTTCACTTAGTGATTCAGGTCTGACTTGTCTAGTACATTCAAAATCAACAAGACAACCATCTAGTGTTATATTATGCCCTTCTCTTAAATTAATAAAATATCTGTGCTTGTGTAGTAATCCTAAATTTTTTCCTACTGTTCTTGCTAACCATTTAAAATATTTAACACGGTCAAACGTTGATAAATCTTCACCTAATTCCTTTGCAACTAATAAACGGGCATCTTCAATAAAAAGTTCTGCTTTTTCTCTGAAGTGTTTTTCTGTGGACAAATTATCAATAGAAATATCAGTCAATCTAGCGTGGGTCCCAAACGCCCGAATTTCTAAAACTGGCTCTGCTTTTTCGGCCATTATTTTTTTAGCTTTGGCTTCAGTGATGGAAATTCTTTTTCCTTGATACACAACTTCTTCTAATCCTATTATTGCAATTACTCGATGTGTCCTAATTCCATATTTTTGCAGAATCTCAGTAAATTCCTTATCCCTATAAGCATCTTTTGAGTTCAAAAGTCCCATAGATTTTTCAACATTTCTACTGTCAATTTTTATATCTCCTACAGTATAAAAAATTTTATCTTGAGATGTATTTTTAGATATTACATAACCTAGACCTTTTATGTCAATATCTCTAAAAACTTGCTTATCCGCTATTTCTTCTTTTTGCTGTTTTTCTTTTGGGTGTATTTTACCTAATAATGCACTTCTACCGTGTCTAGATTTAACTTCCAGGATTATTGGCTTATCTTCACTGTCTACTTCACTAGTTAAAAAAACTCCCAAATTAGTAGGCTTTCCTACTTCGAAAAATGGTAAATTGAAATTGTCATTAACCCATTCAACATGGTTTTTAACTTCAATGGCGGGTAATGTCTCTTGCTCAGATTTCAAATTAGACGCCAAGCCAGTAAGAATTTCAGGTTTGCCTTTTTCTAATTTCATAAAAAATTAAGCCGTTTGGCTTCGACCAATAGTAATATAAAAATGTTTGGGATGCAAATTAAAAAAACAAAAGCCCAAAGACACCGGATTGTGTAATGGAGCCGTTTTGCTTTTTAGTTCTAAATTTTACTGCCTTCTATTTCTTTTCACTTGGACTAGTTTCGCCTGCGGCTTTTGCTTCTTCTAAGAGTATTTGTTCTCTTCTAAGTTCCTCGGCTCTCTTTTCCACTTTGCCTAACATGGCTCTTCCCTTAGCTTGCGCAAGCACTTCACTTGCGTTTTTTGTTATCTTAGCCTCATTTGGAGAAGAAAAGAATAAAGAATAGAAGAATAAAGAATAGAAGAATGAGAATAAGAATAGGAAAGAATAGGGGACAGCCACCATTCTTTTGTATTTTGTGTGTTGTAATATTGATTCATCATTTCTTCGGACGACCTTGAGATCTCAAGGTTGATTCTAGATGATATTTTGATACCATTTTATCGATCCATTTCTCTTTTCCGTATGGTACGCCTTTTTTGACTGAAATGCGAATAATATCTAAGTTTTCTGACTCTTCTCTAATGTTGATCCAATTTAGATAGTCGTCTGGAAGCTGAAAAGATTTTTGATCAAGTAATTTTTTTTGTTCTACTGTGCCATAGACACGTCTCCATGCGCTCCCCCATTGCCAATCTTCGCAAGAACGCACGAGTTTTGCGCGCATTGCATTCTGTTCAACATATTTAATAACCGCTAGAAGATAGTTATCTTTATCAACAAGAAAAGATTTGTAACGACCTTGATATAGATGTCCACTACCGTTTGTATTGGTATGCGCATGGACTTTTCTGGTGTGCGCGTTACATAATCGGTGCATAAATAGACCAAGATCGCCATCATTTTTGGGATAAAGTACTAAATGAAAGTGGTTGGGCATTAGCTCATAAGCCAGAATGCGCATATCAAAAATCTCCTTTGTTTCAAGTAGAAGTTGTTCGAAGAGTTTGTAATCTTCGTCTGTATTAAAAATTTGAAGACGACCGTTGGCGCGATTAATTACATGATAAATCTCTCCACCGATATCAACTCTTGCGCTACGTGGCATGGTTTTATTATACCACATTATTAATGAAACAATGGTGGCTGTCCCCTATTCCTTCTATTCCTCTATTCCCTATTCCTATTCCCCTAAACATTCTCTCACTTCTCACTTTATGAAAAGTTTTCTTATCTGGTTCAATCGTTCGCAAACGAGGTTCGTTAAAATAACCGAGAGGGGCTTTTGCCGATAACTCACCACGACGTATCTTTTGGCGAATACCGCGCAAAATGTTTTCTCTTAAATTGTCGGTGTAATATTTTGCTTGACCGAACGCCACAGACAACATAAATTTTCCTTGGGGTGTCGCTTCGAACCAAAATGTCGGAAATTTTAGCGCAACAATTTTTAGCGTATCCACAAAATATATGACCTTGCCACCGTCAATCGAATTTCTCGCTAAACGGTCTGGATTCCACGCTAAAATTCCCGAAGCAAAACCTTTTTCAATTTCGCCAAGCATTTTGTTAAAAACCTCTCGCCCCGGCTCTTTGGCTGTTTTACTTTCATAAAACTCTTTCACTACGAAAAGATTTTGTTGCTTGGCGAATTCCCGAAGCTCCGTCAATTGCGCCTCAATACTCAAAACTTGGCGTTCCTCGTCCTCGCTCGATTTTCTACAATATATAAAATATTTGATCATAGCTTCGGGAATTAAATTGATAAAAGGTTTTGCATTACACCGACAATTTGCAATCTCATTATACATCGGCTCATGTGCCTTTGGCACATTCCAAGCTTTGCTTGGAGAACCGCCGTGTAGCGGCGGGAATGCTTTTGGCGGAATTCAAAATGCCTTGGCGGGACTTGGCGGAAACATCAGCCCGAGACCGCGCCTTTGGCGCGGGCGAGGTCAATCTTTCTTCAAATTCGGAATTGTGGTCATTATATCAGATTTGCCGAAGAAGTTGCCTCGGGGCTTCGCCCCTCGGCATTGGTTTCCGCCAAGAAATTCCAGGGGGTTTTGAATTCCGCCAAAAGCATTCCCGCCGAAAGTCGGCGGTCAAATAGTTTTTTACAAAACTAGAAAATCTAAAATAGGAATTTCCTTACTGATTGTTAGTATTTTATTTTCTACTTGGTGTATTTTCGATCTAATACTGTGGGCTACTAATAGGCCAGATATTGTTATGTTTTTTTGGTCATTGCAAATCTTAGTGGAGCCACTTGTATATTTAATGTGTTTTTATTTAGTATATCTATTTGTTAAAAACCGTGATTTATCATTTAAATGGAAGCTACTGGGTATATTTTTATATTCACCCATAGTTTTACTTTTATCATTTCAATATAACCTTCAAGGTGTAAATTTAGCAGATTGTACAGCAATAGAAGGTTTTATTGCGCAATATTTTACTTATATTATTGAATCGATATTTATCTTGTCCATTGTCGTTTTCACTGCTTTTGAAGTCAAAAAGATATCTAATGTCTCAAGGAGAAAAGAAATAATAATTTTTGGCTTAGGGATTTTGTTATTTTTGATAGCATTTTCTTCAGGTAATATTATAGGAAGTTTTACAGAAAACTGGACATTGGCACAAGCTGGATTGATAGGTATGCCAGTATTTATTGGATTTTTGGCTTATCTCATTGTTCGATTTCATACTTTTAACATAAAATTGATTGCGACCCAAGCGCTGGTGTTTGCGCTAGGATTTTTAGTGATAGCTATTTTATTTATTAGAAAAATTGAAAACGTTAGAATTGTGGTGATTTTCACTTTATTATTCGTAATTGCTTTAGGTTATGCTCTCGTAAAATCCGTTAAAAAGGAAATACAGCAGAAAGAAGAGTTAGAGAAACTTTCCACTTATCTTGCTGAGGCTAATAAAAAACTAAAAACTTTCGACATTTTAAAATCAAAATTCTTGTCTTTGGCCTCTCACCAATTAAGAAATCCCATCTCTGCTATTATTTCCTGCACTTCGATGTTTTTGGATGGCTCATTTGGTAAAATAGACGATACACAGAAAAATATGCTTAGTCAGATGTACGATCGGGCAAAAGGTATGAACGATGATGTAGAAAAATATTTGACTATTGCCAAGGTAGATCAAGGTGGTCTCCAATATAATCTTGAGAAGTTGGATCTAGGGGATTTCGCAAAAAACATAACCGAGCAACAAAAACTTGCTGTGGAGAAAAGAAAACTTTCTATCTCTTTTGGGACAGATGGACAATCTTCATATTTTGTAAGTGGCGACAAGGTGCAGTTGAAACAAGTATTTCAGAATTTGATTGATAACGCTATGAAATTTACCAAAGAAGGCTGGATAAAGGTTAAACTTTCGAAAGTTGAAGGGGGTAAAAAATAAGAGTGGCCGTTTCGGATTCAGGGGTAGGTATTAAACCCGAAATTATGCCAACATTGTTTAAGGAATTTGCTCGTGGCGAGGGTGCAAAAACAGATGTAGGAGGTTCTGGCATTGGTATATATTTAGCTAAAGAGATAATTGAAAAAGGACACAAAGGAAAAATTTGGGCTGAGTCTGAAGGTGCGAGCAAAGGTTCAACATTTACTTTTGAATTGCCGTTATATTCGGAAAATAAAATTTAAAAAAGATCTTAATCTCAATATGACACACTGACCAAATTCGTGAAAGAGATCCGCTATGATAAAATCTGCTATGATAAAATCTCCTAATTTATGATACAATGGCAGGGTGGAATCTTTATTTAATGCTAAGCATGGACACCAACAGATAAAAATCTGCGTTTCCGGCGCGGCCGAGACGGGACACTGCGGAATAGGCGCTTTAGAAAAAGCAAAAGAACTCGGGCGGGAAATTGCCCGGCAAGGAGCGGTGCTCGTAACCGGAGCAACTACAGGGTTTCCTCTTTGGACGGCCATGGGGCTTAAAGAAGTGGGTGGAATTTCTGTCGGAATTTCCCCAGCTGCATCGGAAAGAGAGCATGTCGAAGTTTACAAGCTTCCGCTTGATTATCTAGATTTAATTATTTACACTGGCTTCGGCTACGCCGGTCGAGACATACTGCTGACCCGCGCGGCGGATGCGGTTATTTGCGGTTGCGGACGCATCGGCACAATTCACGAGTTTACAATCGCCTTTGAAGACAACAAGCCAATCGGGATTTTCGAGGGACCCTGGGAAATGGGAGCGGAGCTTGAAGAACTTATCCAAAAAAGCCATCGTCTGAACGCAAAAATTGTCACTGGCGATTACCCTAAGAAACTTTTGGAGGATATCATTTTTATGGTTAAAAAGGATAAAATAGCCGAGTATAAAACTACCAAAGATTCCGTTTCGGATACGAATTAGAAAAACTCGTCGCAGGTTTTGTCTATTTTACCGCTTCCAAAACTTTCGCAAAAATTGTTGGATGATGTTCGGCTAAGTCAGCGAGAATTTTGCGATCAAGCAAGATTTTTTTTTTATTGAGCCCGTCAATAAGTTTGGAATAAGTCGCGCCAAGTTCGCGCGCTCCAGCGTTTATTTTTATATTCCAAAGCTTTCGGTTATGCGATTTTTTATCCTTGCGGTGCGCGAAAGCGTAAGCCCCGGCGTGCAGGAGCGCTTCTTTGGCCTGCCGCTCTTTGGTACTGCGGCCATGGCGGAAGCCTTTAGTTTGTTTTAAGATGCTCCTTCGTCTTTTTAATGCGTGTACTCCCTTTTTTATTCTGGTCATTGGATTAAAATTAAATGGCTAAAACATTTTTTACTAAAAATATTCGCCCGAACTAAAAGCTTTGCTTTTAGTTATAGGGCAATAAATGGCTTTTTGGCTTGTTTTTAATAATAAAATCCTGACTTCTCTTGCCGGCGAGCTGTGACTTGCGGGATTGTTTGGCATTAAAATGATTGAAGCCAGGCTTGCGAGCAAGTATCTTACCATTTTTGGTGATTTTTAATCTTTTCGAATATGATTTATTTGTTTTCATTTTTTTTCGATCGTCGTGGTTAAACCCTTCGGTCCTTTCTTATAGCTATCGGAAACTTTATATTCTTCTGTAATCAAGTGAAGCGCTCGGTCCAGTCGTTCCCGCAAAAATTTTTCATCCATATACTTCGCGCGTCCGGCGAGGAAAAGCTCTACTTTGACCCGATGTCCTTCCTTGATCCACCTGGAAGCGGTTTTTGCTTTGAGCTCTAAATCATGGTCTCCGGTGCCTATCTTTATCTGAATTCCTTTGGTCTCGGTTTTGTTGGCGCCGGCTTTGGCCTTCTTTAATTTCTTGCTAGCCTCGTATTGATACTTGCCGAAATCCATAATCTTCCCAATCGGGGGAGTCGCGTTCGGACCTATTTCGATCAAATCCAAGCCCTTGCTTTGCGCCAACTTCAATGCATCTTTTATGCTCAAAACGCCGAGATTTTTATTTTCACTGTCTAAAACACGCAGCTCTGTTACTCGTATTTGGTTGTTTATTCTTTCACGCAATTGATATAAATATAAGCTTTGACTTATAGGATATTAGCTTATTCAAAGATTAAAGTCAAACCACCATTCTAGCTCACAATAACTAACAAGACAATTCCACACTACTTCCCTGCTCCGGCGCATAAGCTTCAATTCCTAAATTGTCCCGCAGTTTCTGCACCAGAAACATTGTCGATTTCGGCTCACCCATCACCACAAAAATTTTCTTGACGGTGTCAGCGGTATCTTCCACAAAAGCAAGCAGATTATCAGAATCTTTATGCCCCGAATATCCGGTAATCGTCACAATGTGCGCTCGAACGATCACATCTTCGCCAGTTATGCGCACAGTTTTGATTCCTTCTTGGATTAGCCGACCCGGACTGCCTACTGACTGATAGCCGGTTAAAAGAAGCGTATTATTAGGGTCCGGCAAATAATGCCGCTCATGGTGCACCACCCGGCCGCCGGTCGACATCCCGCTTCCGGCTATGACTATCTTTGGATTCGGTACATCTTTGATCAATTTTGATTCTTCTGACTTTAGAGTGCTGTGCAATCCAGGAAAATCAAATAAATATTTGTCATGCGACATCGCTTTTTGCGCCGATTCGTTGAAATAATTTCCAAATTGTTTAAAAATGTCCGTCAGGCGGATCGCGAGCGGAGAATCTAGAAAAATAGGCATCACCGGAATACGATTGTTTTCCACTAGCGCATCCAATTCAAAAAGCAATTCTTGGGAGCGTTCCAGTGAAAAGGTAGGGATGATCAGCGTCCCTTTTCGCTTGTAATTATCCTCAATTGTTTCCTCCAAGAATTTCCGGCGATCGTCCCGCGACTCGTGATTTCGGTCGCCGTAAACAGACTCCATGATTAAATAATCTACATCTGTAATTTTTTCGGTATCCGGCAGTATAGGTGAAGGGCTATTGCCCAGGTCGCCGGTGAAAATAATTTTTTTGCCGTTATAAATAAATTGCACCATCGCCGAGCCCAAAATATGCCCGGCATTTAAAAAAGAAACTTCTAAATTGTCCGTAATTTTTATTACGTCCCCATATTTAAATCCTTGCCAAAGCGAGAGCGCTGATTTTATATTCTCCGGAGTATAAATTTTGTCTATATGAAGCTCGGTATTTTTCGACAAGATGTCGGCCGTATCTTCGAGCATAGGACTCGCTAACGCGCGGGTCGGTTCAGTGGAATAAATCTTGCCGCGAAAGCCCTCACTTATAAGTTTCGGCACCCGGCCTAAATGATCCACATGCGCATGAGTAATGAAAAGAATGTCTATCGCTTTGGAGTCGTAAGGAAAAGGATCCCAGTTGATATCGTCCGCCAATTTGATCCCCTGAGTCAACCCGCAGTCAATCAAAATTTTCTTGCCATCGGCTTCCAAAAGAAAATTGGAACCGGTCACCGAGCCAGTTCCTCCGCAAAAGGTTATTTTAGCTGTTTTTTCCATTGGTGTTCTTTGATTGTAACATAATTCTTTTGAAAAAATACAAAACGGATCCGGCACCTCCCGCGAGGTCAAAGAAAATATCAGAAAAAGTATCCAGATAATCAAAAGGATTCCGCGTGAGAATGTCATTCACCGCTATTTCAAATACTTCCCAACCGATTCCGATGCAAAGCACAAACAACAGTAACAATACAATTGATCGTAAATTAAATATTTTTGATGGAAAAACATAGAAATAAGCGAGCCCTAGCCAAAATCCACCCCAAAAGTGCATCGGCATATCAAACCACCAAATAGCAGAATACCAGTAAAACTTATTTGCCAGAAAATTTACTATCAGAATGAAAAATATGAGGTATATTAGACGCTTCAAAAGCTTTTTCCTGTCCATCTCAGTATTTTATCACATTGCTAAGAAAAAACCCTGCGCGGCAGGGATACTTCTTAGGACTATTTCAGATGTATTACCATAGCTCATAGCTAGGTGGGTGAGAGACGCATAGAGCCAAGGCTCTGCACGATCGACTCTCCCATAAATTAGTGTTCTAGGTAATAATCGGAAATAACCCTACTTGAATTATACGCTCCTCGTATATTTTCGCAACTAGACAGATATAATTTTTTGTTTTTGAATTAAAAACGCATGTCAGACCAATTTAATCCATATTCTTTTTCAATTAAGAATCGTTCGCCTTCGCCTACACTCCTGTGATTTTCTAAATTTAATAGTTTTATCGCTTCTTGCACATGCTCATGACTCTTGCCTTCAATTTCGAGATACGCAGGCATGCCAGGATAATGATCTAAATCAAAATTCCAATCCTTAAACACAAAAGATATTCGATCTTTTTCTTGATGGGCATAATTTTCGAGCCCAATATTTTCAAAAAGCTTTTTAGTGAGCAAGGCCTCGTCCACGTAAATATTTATTTCATCCGAATGTCGCGTATTGCCTGTTATTTTCGGCAGAGATTTCCAACTCACTTCATTTTTACCATCCGAAGTTGTACGAATCCGGAGATACCATGGCTGCTTATTTATGTTTACGCCTTTTGGGCCATACCAGTCTACCACTAGCCGAGTATTTTGTGTCTCTTTGGCACCTAAAGATTTTAAAGTTTTCTTTATTTTTTCTTTATCAACTTCTAAAACCTTGGTTTCAATTTCTTTCATAAAATTATCTCTTTCTTCTCTTGTAAGCCTTACTTCTATGGTCTATGTATTGAATAGTAATAATATTTCTATACCAATCAACTTGATAGAAAATACGCCAGTCACCCACCCGAAGTTTAAAATAATCACGGAAATCTGCAGTCAGGACAGTCGGCAAAATACCCCCAAAATTATTCTCTAGCCAATCAATTTTGTCTAAAATTCTTCTTCGAACTGATTTATCCAACTGAGAAAGATCTTTATCTGCTTCGTTGGTAAATTCCACAGACCATTTAGACATTTTAGAGATATTTTTTCTTAATCTGATTAAGGGAAATAGTTTTATTATTTTTATAAGTCATAGACAATCTTTTTTTGGCTTTAGCGCTCAACTCAAGACCGAAGTCTGGATCGTTAAAAACATCAAAAACCGCACTTGAAACAAGAGCTTTTATTTGATTATTCATTTTTTGGGCAACTATTGTATTCATAGTTTTATGATAGCAGAAAAGGATAATTTTGCAAACTTAAGATTATTTCACCCCTAATTTTTTATGTATCTCATACAGCATGATGTCATACTTGCCATCAATTACACGATCTTCTTTGGAGATACCAAGTGTTTCCAGAAAAGCAAACAATTCTGCTTGAGTTTTCGTCCTGTCTTTGGGATTTTCTGAGGTAACTATTTTTTCCACCTCCATAAATTCACCTAGAAATTCAACTTTATCGAGCACAATCTCCATATCCTGAAAATTAGTTTTAATTCTTCTTTTTTCTACCGTCGGAATACTGTTCCACCCGATGAGTTTCAATATTTCAAGCATTTTTTCTCCGTTTGGTATACTTACTTCCTTTTCAATGCAATCTTGGTAGCTGGATTGTGGTATTTTTAAGGTTAAGAAATAAATATCATTTTGCTTCCGCAATCTCAAAGCCGGCGTACCTAAGGGAAAATCGGGGTAAGATGCCCCTTGTGGAATGAAAACATAATCCACTTGGTGCAGTTCGCCACCAAATTTACATCCAAGATCTTGAAGTTTTTTTATTACTGCTTCCCTGTCTCGTAAATATGCTTTGACTTCGACTTCATACATAGAATTTTTCTAAAAACTAAAGTTCAAGAGCTTTAACCAACTGCTTGATTAGGGTCACAGCTACTGGAGGAGCGAGCAAACTGTAAGAATCAACCCCTTCATCATCTTTCACTACCCAAGGTTCCTCATTTATGGTTACCTCATCTGTTTTTTTGTCATGTTTGAATACATACTTAGGAGTTATTTCATATTCATCTACAATTCCGTCTTTTATACTATTAACAGGCACAGCGTTGCGCAATAGAATTTTTGGAATTCCATGCAGAGACATTACTTTCTTAATTAATTTATTATCAAGCTCTAACCTATCACGAATACTTTCAATGCCAGCGTTATCACCTTCCTTATCTACCATTCTGGCGCCATTGCATTCTGGATTATCACATTTGAGAAAAAACTGTTTAGTTTTTTTATCATACCCAGCTCTTTTGGTTGGAAAAGTTGTCAAATTCCTCGGTGATTGACATATGGGGCAAACGACTCTATTTCTCATACGTTCATCAATAACTGTTTCTGGTATACTGATAGCCACGAATATATCTGGATCCATACGATAATTTATCAAGTCTCGAAAATATAAAGAATATTGGATTTGATCTAAATCGCGAGGAAAACCATCCAGAAAAATAGTTTTCCGCCCTCGTTTATCAATTTCCCTTTTTACTAATGCCATAATAAACTCAGTAGGTAAAAGAACTTTTTGATTTTTTCCAATCAGAGCATCGATAGCATCATCAATAGAAATATACCCACGATAATGTTCGCTTAAATATTTCATTAATTCTTTTCTTTCTTTGGGATCTTCGATTATTTTATGTGTTTCACGAACCAAGTCTCCCACAGAGATATGGCCAATTTTGTCCGCGCCGAAAATCTCAGCCATTAATTTAGTATATGTACCCTTACCTGAATTTTTCTTGCCGAGAAGATAGGCAACGAAAGTGTTATTTTTAAAATATTTCTTGAGTTTGGCTATTTCCGGTCCAACTTTTGCTTCGAAATAATTTTTTCTCTCTGTTCTGTCATTAAGATCAAACTTTTTTTTCAAACCTGGTACAGTTGTTTTATTAACTGGAAAATTGGTTAATGGTCCTTTCATAATAATATAGGATTAAAAATGCCTGCCTGCCGCAGGCTGGGCTTTCGCCAAAATAATAATACACTCATATTAGCATAAAAAAATGATTTTGCAAAAAGCTTTTTCTCCAGCTCCGGCACATTCACTTCCAAAAATTTTATCTCAAATTCTTGCATGGGATTATTTTATCATAACTTTCTTATATCACTTGCCATGTCGTATCCTAATTCTTGTGCCCGAGCTACAGATTTTTTTAAAAAATAAATCCAATGATCATAGCCTTTATTCTCATTCCTTAATTCCCAATTTGAAATAATTTCTTTAGAAGTTGACCAAGCCAGAGTTAATTTCTCGTGTTCTTCTAATCTAGTATCGATAAGATCCTTATTTTCAAGTATTACCAGAAAACAAGTAGCATGTGCAATACGATTTACATCTTTTAAAATATTATGATAATGACACAAAGCTTCTGCAATGCTTTCAACGTATAAAAAATTGTGTAAACCACTTTCTTCAGTAATTTCTCTCAAAACTCCATCCTTAATATCTTCTTTAGAATTAACTCCACCAGAAAAAAGCCAAAACGCTCCATTCTTTGCATTTAGACCGATTGCATATTTTTGTGTTTCTGGATCAAAAACGACACCGCATCCGCCATCTCTTCGTTTTTCATTTTCTCTTTTAAGTCCGAATTCTGGAATATTTTCTAGTTTATTCATTTTATTTAAAGATTTAAAAATATAAACATTTAATTTTCATAAAAACGCTTATAAACATCTGGTGCTTGCTGGCGTAAAACTTCTTTCATCGGGTCATCTTTTTCAAGTTTTTTAAATTGCGTACCAGCATGCATTCCCTTCTTTACTTTTTCAGCAAAACTCTGAATCAATCTAGAACACTCCGAAGCCAGCCCGCTTAAATATTTAAATTTTTCCATATTCACATATTCTGCATCGTAGGCGACGTAGAGTTGGGCGCGAACTTCCCCAGCCGAACCTTTAGCAATATATAAATAATTTAAATATTCACTCTTGGTTCCCCGCTCAAATCCTTCTGCAATATTACTCAAAACCGAAACACTGGCTCGAGTAATCTGATCTTTAAAACCATAATCTTTACAATCTTTGAATTCTTGATAAATAGCTTTCGTTAACTCCCTCGCTTTATTAAAACAAACTAAATCTTCAAATTTTGAAATTGTAGCCATAAAATTTTCTTAGAAAATTAATATTTAAAAATGTAAAGATGAAAAAATTTAAAGGATACGTTTTAAATTTTTAAATATTTCAATTTTTAAATTTCATCGAATAGTTCTTATTCGAGAGATTTATACCGTCCCATAATTTCCGCTTCCACAAGGGCGCGGTCGCGGCCGTATTTTACGTAAGACAGTTCTTTTAGGTTATCCACAATGTCCGGATTGCCCTTCTCCGGCGGCAAGGTTACTAGATTGAAAGGTTTAACCGGCTGGCCCTTGACTAGCATACTCATATACGCGTTGTAATTGTCGAGCTTGGTGATGTCGGCTGCGGTAAATTGAGGTTTGAATTTTTGTTCTAAAAACGTCGCATCTTCGGTGCCGACCCGAAACACCGCCATCGAACCGACGTTGCCAAAAACTGCATTTTTTATTTTTTCTTCCAGTTGAGTAATGTATTGATGCGCGATATTGAGTGAGAGTCGGTATTTTCTGGCCTCCGAAAGAATAGAAGCGATCGAATCAGTAGTTACATTTTGAAACTCGTCAATGTAAAGATAAAAATCATTCATTGGTTTGCCAAACATATCCACTCGTGACAGCGCCGCCATTTGGATCTTGCCCACAAGGACAAGACCAATCAAGTTCGCATTGATGTCGCCGAGCCGGCCCTTGGAAAGATTAACTAACAGAATTTTCTTCTCGTCCATAATTTTTCTAAAATTGAAAACAGAATTTTGCTGAAGAACTACTGGACGCATGATGTCGTTGCTGATAAAATTGTCGAATTTAGAAGAAATATAGGGCACAAAGTTCGCTAGTGACTGGTCGCCAGTAGTCTGCTCTGCCGAAACCCAAAATTGTTTAATGATTGGATTTTTACAACGCGCTAATTTCATGTCGCGGAATTCCTTATCACCCAGAACGCGAGTGATCTCAAGTAGGGTCGAGCCGGACTCCGGGTCTTCCATCACCAAAAAGGCGCTATTCCTGAAATATTGTTCAAACATCGCGCCACCACCCACTTTCATGTCGAAAAGTTTGTTAAAAATCCCCATCATTTCGTTAACCACAAAAGTTTTTTGTTCCGGATATTTTGGATCATATTCAAGCATATTCAGCCCCATCGGCCGGGTCGTATACGCCGGGTCAAAATAAATCACATCATCAATACGTTCCTTCGGAATACGAGATAAAATAGTTTGAATGTCGGTGCCGTGCGGGTCGATATAACAGCAACCGTCTCCATTTTTGATGTCCTGGGTGATCATATTGAGCATAATGTTTGTCTTACCGGTACCCGTTTGGCCGATCACATAAAAATGCCTCATCCGGTCTTCTCGAGCCATGTGAATCTCGGTATCGCGTCCCCGATAACTATTTACCCCAAGCAGAATTCCTTCTTGCGGGATCTCAATCGGCGCAGGCGCAATACCAGCTTTGGCTTCTTTTAATTGCGGCTGGCTACCGATACCGACCGGAAAGTGAAATACTGAAGCAAGCTCTTTCAAATTTAAGGGCATCGTTTTATCTCTCGAGAAAGAACGATAAGAAAAATCATGGAAAAGTTTTTTCAGGTCGCTGCCGTGCGCTTCTTCAAAAATAAATGAATTGCTAGCCGCTTCGGAAAATTGATTGAAAGAAGATTTTATTTCCTGCAAAATGGCTTCGGCGCGCTCCTTGGTCTCGCCGGAGGCGATGACGCGAATGTTGGCTTTCATGATGGAGCTTTTAACTTTATTGCCTATCTTTTCCACGGCGCCCTCATCCACTGCGCGCCGGCCCTTTATATATTTGTCCGGATTTTTTCCTTCTGGCTCTTTAGTTTTATGCCCAAATAAAAGATCTTTACCGACTTTGATTAAAGCTTTATTAAATTTATAGAAATTATCAGCGGCGTGTTTGACCGACATCCCGTCTTTGACGTCATCCAAGATCATGTGAAATTCATTGATAAACTTGTCGCCAGCCGGAGCCACCACTAGCTGGATCGCCGCGCCCTCCCCTTCGGTTTTCAGTTTCGAAAAAACATTCAAGATCATATTCATCGGGTCATGCTCGATGTTGTCGTAAGTTTTGATCGGCATTACACCCCTTTCCGCGAAAGTCGCATAAGCTCCGACCGACCCGCCATCAGTATTAAAAATATTATAATCATCCGCCACTTCTCGAATTTTCGCATGGTGATAAAATGCCAGAACCTGCTTCTCAAAAAGCGAGAGGTGCTTATTGGGGACTCCCGCGTAGATAACTACTTCGTCGCTTTGATTCCCGAGCGCAACCTCGAGCGTGAAATAAATTTCTTTTTCATTTTTCTTGTCCAGCGAGATAGACTGCATACCGGCATAAAATTGCTCCATGGCGCCGATGAATTCTTTGAAACCCTTGGACTTATCCGCCTCGTCGGTGGGTGGCGGAAGCGTTACTTCAAAAAGAGTCATATTCAGAGATTTATATAAAGGTGTGCCTTCTTTCAAGTCTGAAATAACTTGACCGGTTTTCAAATATTGCACCAAGAGCCGATGAAAATCATCTTCGACGTGCGGATTGCCCATCGCTTCCACCACCGAAAGCGCATTCCTGATACCTTTGGTAATCACGATCCCCAAAAGCTCCTCCATAACGTTGTCATGAATTTCGGGCTTGAGAGCGAGCACAATACCCTCTGTCTCCTTTTGATTGATGATATTACTACTATGTAAAACCTCGGAGGCAGGTATATTTTTATAAGTTCCCACTACCTCCTTGGCGGCGCTATCTTTCGTATGTTCAAAATGCCCTGCCTGAATCAGTTCCTCCTCGCGCTTGGCCACATGGGCGCGCAAATAATCGAGCTCTTCATCAGGAGTCTTAAACTTCGGCATTTCCCTAAAAAAGGAAGGTTGCATGATTCAATTATACAACAAAACAGGAGAAAAAAGAATTTGAATTATTGAGTCAATTTATCTCTCAAGTCCTTTTCTTTGATTTTGTCTTCCAGAATTCTTTTAGCTTTGTCAATTTGACTCATAGCCGCCAAGCCCTGCTTTTGTATTTCGGCTATTTCTTTCATGCCTTTGGTCTCATCCATCAAGGCTTCTTCAAAGAAAGCGAAAATTAATTTATCTTGCACTTCTTGAGGAAATTTCGTCAAATTATCCACTAGAAACTTCCGCGCGCCAGATTCGTCGCCCTTATCGGCATAAGCTAGAAATTCGTTATATAAATTTAAAAATTCATCATTCATGATTATTTTAATTCAGCTCTTTGCTATTAATAATCGCATCAGAAATGGCAGCAAAAAAGGCGTACCATCCTGTTTTGTTTTTGTTCTTTTTCGCCTTTTGTTCTTCGCGAAATTGTTGTTTAAGAACCTCTAGATCAATCGGTGGTCTCGCCCCAGCGTTTTTTCTCTTTTTAGTTTCCCAATCTGCCTTATACTGAGCATCGTTGAAAGCAGTTTCACTTCTTGCATCCATAAATCCACTTTTGGGTTTCTCTACATTGGGCGCATTAACTAATTGATCGGAAAGGGCTTTTCTCATGAAACTATTTTCGTTAACACTAGAAAAAAGAACAGTCCCAATTTCTTGATAAAAAAGATCTAACTGAGCGACAGAATTTTCAAGTGAATCTTCAGAAGACTGTAAATCTTTAACAGCATCTTTTGACAAATGGCCAGTCATATTAAGGACTTTGTCATACCATTTATAGGATCCGGTTACCAACTTTTTTAAAGCTTTCTTTTTTTCTTCAGGATCTTTTATCGCCAAAGCATCGAAGTAGTCTTGCGGTTTAATCTTATTATCCTTGCACAACTTTTCTACTTCATCATTTACTACTTTATATTCCCCATTTTTATATTTATCATATTCATTCAGTGCATGAACAATTTTATTAAACCTATCTTCTTCATCTGAAACAGATAGTTCTTTTAGCTGGCTCTGAATTGCTTTTACGGCTTTTTTCGGACCAAGCAAATTAATTATTTTTTCAAAATCGGGATGATTACGCGCAAAATCAACCACATTTTCTTCAGTCAGTAATTTCTCAACTTTTTCCGCTTGAGTTATTTTTTCTGAAAATATTTTTCTTTTATCCTCAAGCAGAGAAATATCGCTTTCCTGGAGCTTGCCTTGCGCAAGTCTCATCGCCAAAGCATCATCATTCTTTCGAAGCAATTTAAGAAAAAGATCGCTTTTAGTTTTATCCTGCATTACTTCCGCCAAAGTATGACCTGCAGGAGGAGGTATAGGATGCCCTTCTGTTTTTTCCTTCTCTTTGTCTTTTCTTTGTCTGAACTGGTCTAGTAAGCCCATATATTTATTAAGTCGATTATTTTAAGCTCATGTATAGAATATACCTTTTGCATTATTTCGTCAATATCTCCGCCCCCCCCTCTGTGATCAAAATCGTATGCTCAAAATGGGCGCTGTTTTTGCCGTCGGCGGTGCGAAAGGTGTAGCCATCTTCATCGATTGTTACATTTTTCGTACCCAGGTTTATCATCGGTTCGATCGCGACCACCATGCCGGGGACTAATTTTTCCCCCTTGCCCGCTTTGCCAAAATTTGGGATATATGGATCCTCGTGAATCGCCCGCCCCACCCCGTGCCCAGAGAGAACTTCCACAATGCCGTAATTGCCTTTCTGAGCGCGAACAAAGCTCTCTACCGCATGACCAATATCCCCCACCGTGTTGCCTCCTTGGGCGGCATTTATGCCGACTTGCAGAGCTCGCTCGGTAACTTCCATAAGTTTTTGGCTAGACGAACTTACTTTGCCCACCGGCACGGTAATGGCCATATCTGTAAAAAGACCTTTGTGCTTCAGACCCAAATCAAGCGAAACAATATCGCCTTCTTTAAAAATTCTTTTTTTATTTGGAATACCGTGCACAACTTCATCATTTATCGAGACGCACAAAGACGCTGGAAAAGGAGTTTTCGCTCCCTCCGGGCGGTAATTTAAAAAAGCAGGAACATCACCCAACTCCCGAATTAATTTCTCCGCATATATATCCAAATCCTTGGTCGAGATACCCGGAGTAACTTTTTCTTTCAATTTATAAAGCACCGCCGCCAAATGCTTACCGCCTTCTCGGAGTACTTCTATTTCTTCCGGTGTTTTGATGATAACCATGGTTTATGAAATTACTGTCCCTAAAAATTTCTCTCCGTTCAGACATTTTTTTAAATTAGAAATATTTTTTCCGTTCATAATCACGACTTCGATTCCCTCTTTTTCGGCCGCTTCGGCAGCCGTCGGATCGAATGGAGAATTCAGCCTGGCTGTCCATTCTTTCGGAATCAAAGCCCGGTAATCGGCCCATGAAATCTGCTCAATTTTTTTGGCACTTGGATTGGTGCACGGGTCAGAATCATACACATAGTTAATATTAGATAAATTAATCAATTTTTTCGCGCCCAGGCTCGTTGCAGCCAAAATCGCGTCATAATCCGAACTATGTCCGGGTTCATAAGCCGATCCGATCGTAATCGGTTTGTTAGATGGAAATCTGGTTGAAAGATTAGCGATTACTTCCTCGTGGGCATATTCGCTAAATATAACTCGCAATAATTCGGCATTCAATTTCAGAGCCGCGATACCAATCCAGTCCAAATCCACGTCGGAGGGATTGGTAATTTTTTTAGCTGCTTCATTGTATGTCCGGTTCACTTTTCCCCCGCCAGTAGTAATTACAAATTTTTTGCCTTCAGCTACATGCTCCAAAATTAAAGTTTTAAAACTTTTTAAAAAATCAATATCAATTTGATCAGGCACGATGAGCGATCCGCCCAGAGAAATTATGATAGTTTCTTGCATATTAGTATCCAAGAGCTTTGATAATATCCTTATGCACAGCTTCGACAGTTTGCTCGCCGTTGATCGTGTAAATTGTGTAATTCTCTTTGTCTTTAAAATAATTCATCGCGGGAATGACGTTGTTGACATATTCGTCAAATCTCTTCCTGATACCCTGATCAGTATCGTCGTGCCGTCCGCGAAGCCTAAGCCTTTTGGTGGCCTCTGCTTTCGATAATTCAATATAAATAATTTTGACATCTCTTCTTTGGTAAAATTTTACCATCGCTTCAAAACTTTCTGCCTGCAAAATTGTCCGCGGATATCCATCGGCAATCAAACATGTCTCTTCTTGCATTCCCGAAATCAGGATATTAGTAAACAAACTAGTCGTAATAAAATTAGGTTGCAAAAATCCTTTTTCTAAAGTTTCTTTTACCAACTGCCCGGTATAGCTGCCGCTTTCCATAATTTTTCTAAATTCGACACCCGTCGAAGTGTAAAGAATATCTGAAGCCATTTTTTTGTTTTCCAAGTATTTTCGCAACAAATCAACCTGAGTCCCCTTGCCGGAACCCACTATTCCAAAAAAGACGAAAGTTTGCGGTTGCATAAACTAACAATACAGAATTTCAGCCTTAAAATCAAGGTGAATTTAATTTAAAATTATGCTTTAATATAAGTGTGAAAAAAGAGATTATTACTATAGCTGGAGCCAATGGAAGTGGAAAATCAAGCACCGCTAAAAAAATAGCCCAGCAGTTGGGTTTTAAACACTTATCCTCAGGAGATTTGATGCGACAGATTGCTAAAGAAAATAATATAACCCTGGAAGAACTGGCCAAAATTGCAGAAAAGGAAGATTGGGTAGATAAAAAACTTGATGATTATGTAAAACAAGCCAGCCAAGAAGAAAAAGTGGTAATAGACTCTCGGTTGGCGTTTCATTTTATACCGGAGAGTTTCAAAGTTTACCTTGATCTCGATCCAAAAATCGCAGCCGAAAGAATGCTGAGTGATATGAAAAATAATCCGGCCCGACATCTGGAAAATAAGGGAGAAATAAAATCTATCAAAGAAATGGCAGAAAAATCCGCAATGCGTCTAGCTTCTGAACGCAAAAGATATTTTGATTTATATGGAATCAAAGACCACAAAGACAAGAAAAATTTTGATCTGATAGTGGATACAGAAAAAAACAATTTAGAACAAGTTGTTTCTATTATTAAAAAAGAATACAAAAAGTGGATAGATAAGTAGGAAAAAATTATATGGTCAAAAAATAATTTTTCTATAAGGACGGGTCATCGATTGGCGCTGGAGAATTTAATATTTGATTTGATGTTTGTTTCTTGAAGGCGAAATATTCTAAAATTTTTTCAATTCGTTCTTTTTTCACTGTCTTCCCATGCAAGCTCGGTCTGTTCGCCTCCCCCACAGATTCACGGTTTATTTGTCGAAAAAAATAAAAACCAAAAACGAAAGCTGCCAAAGTCAGAACAAAACCCAAGGAAAAAATAATATTCCAATACGGCCGGATATTTATCTCCGAACTTTTTTCTTTTTTAGGAAAATGAATTTTCATATTTATTTTAAATTTAAGGAATAAAACTCAAAAGTTTTATTTTAAAAGTCGCATTCCAGGCGGAAGCGGAAAGGGTTTTATCAGATGAAGCTGGCTCCGTTTCTCTGGAGAATTTTACTTCAATCAGCTCAAGCTCGTAAGGAGAATTTTCCAAAAGGGTTAAAAATTTGTAAAGGTCGGGAAAAGATCCCTTGGCCTCCATGGCGACCATTAGCGCCTTTTTGTCTTTAGAGATATCCACCGAACGAACTTCTTTCTCGATCCCCGCTCCCTTCGCCAGTCCTTCGACTGTATTCAAAAAGAGAACCACATCGGAACTTCGAGCAAAATGCGTTTCTAGCTGTTGTCTTTCCTCCTTTATTGCTTCGATCGAATTGTTGAGTGTCTTTAGTTCTTCGCGACGGATGGCTTCGATTCGCCATTCATTTTCTTTTTTATCTATTTCCCAGCTGTTATTTTTTATTTCTTGATATAGATACAGAAAAGAGAAAATGGAAGCCAGAAAAAATATAAGCGAGAGCAGAAGGGGTATTTTTTGAAAAGATTTTTGCATATATTATTTAAACAGGAATTAAATTTAAATTAAATCGGATATTCGAGCCTTTGATAAAATTGGAAATCGGCAGATCAACCGACTTAAAAAGCGGATCATTTTCCAGTAAGCGGCGAAATGCAAGCAAAATTTCCCGCGAAGGGGCGATGCCTTCGATACTCACCTTTTTTCCAGCGGGTGGATTGTTCTCATAAGAAATATCGGTAATCTTAATGCTAAAGATTTTTTTTTGAACAATCGCGCTTACAACTTCCTTAGAAATGGTAAATTTATCACTTTCCGATCCCTCTAGGAGCCATAGTTTATTCTCCAGGTCTTGGGTTATCGCAAGCGTCTCTTGGTCCGGAGCTGACACCGATTCGCTTTTTTGCGCTTCCAGTTTTTTGTTTACCAAATCCTCTTTTGTCCGCACTAGGAAATAAGACGGAATCATTACAAAAGTGCCGATTAAAACCGAAAGGCCGAAAACCACCAGGCAGACTACCGTAAACCGATAGTAAAAACTCTTGACCATTTTTTTCTTTTCAGTGTTTGGAATTAAGTTGATCATAAATATCTATCTTAATTGCGGTTAAAATCCCCCATAGCGAGTCCGAGCGCGGCCGCAAAGGAAAGCGCTTGCTTAAAATTTATTTCCGGAATGTTATTTTCCATGTCGATGATATTTACCCAAACATTCGCCATGCCTACTTCGGTCTTTAAACTCACCGAAAGGTAATCCGAAAGCCCGATCAGATTCGAATCTCCCCCGCAAAGAATTATTTTTTTAATTACCGGATTGCTCTTGCCTTCCTCGTCCTTGTGCGTATGCCAGTATAAAAAATGTTTAGCGACTTCGTCGCGCAAAATAGAAACGCTGTTTAGAAGCACTGAAAATAGTTCTTTATTTGGAGCATTGCGCAAGAGACCATAGTTTCTTTTCATTTTTTCGGCTTCTTCAAAACTTATTTTGAAATTCTTGGCAATCGTATTGGAGAGCATCACTCCGCCCACATCGAGAGTGGAAGCAAATATTACCATGCCACGGGAAACGATAAAAATACCGGTCCGTTTTTCTCCAAAATCCACAATCATATAAGTATCCAAGTCGCCTTTTTTTATAACCACTCGGGCAATCGCTTGCGGTTCTAATTCAAAAGATTGCACTCGGACTCCGGAGCGCTCGAAAATGCCCAGATAGTCTTCAATCACATTTTTCGGAATAACCGCCACCTGTAGATCCAAGCCTGCTTCATCTTCGGAGAGCAATTCATAATCAAAAATAGCTTCAGAGGATTGAAGCGGCACATGATCTTCGATCGAAAACTCGATACCTTCCCGGATACTTACCAAACCGGCTTTGCCAAGTCGCAACTTGAAAAGATACACTTGTTCTTCCGGCACCGAAACCCGTACCGACTTTATGCCGGATGTTCGAAGTGAAAGCAAAATTTCTTCCATCCGGTTGGTATTTTTTATTTTGCCCGCCTCAATAATGCCGGGTGGTATCGGACACTCGCCATGACGACCGACGCGGATGCCATTTTTGCTATTTTTTAGCTCGATAAATTTGATGGATTCATCTCCGACATCTAAACCAAAAGAGGAAACGGCCAGAAAAGAAGGCACTGGAAAAAACCGGCTGAAAAATTTATCCAAGAAATTGAAAGACATAATAGGATTATATCAAATAAGGTTTCTCTTGTCTAAATATCTCTGCAGTATCAGCGCGGCCGCGCTGGCGTCAGCGCGGCCGCTTTTTATTTGTTTTACCTTGCTGTGCGATTGCGACGGACTCATCATAACTTTTCTGGCTTTGCCGCTTGGAGAACGCCTTGCTTCAACTGAGGTCAAAAATTCTTTTTGCTTATGAATTTGCAATCCAAACTTTTCTTGCAATTCTAAAATAAAAACCTCGATCCGGGCCGAGAGCGCGTTTAATTTTCCCGAAAAATCTACCGATTCCCCCATTACTATTTCTTTAATATTTTCTTGCTTGATAATTTCACCTAGCCTCGCTAAAGTATTGGCATCATTCAACACAATCTCTTTTGGGAAAGCCAGGGTCCCATTTTCATCCGAAATTGCCAAACCGATTCTTTTGGTGCCATAGTCTATGCCTAAAAATTTCATATTTACAGAGTAGCATAAAAATCATTTTTCTGATATTATTCGGCTATGGATCAGTTACCGCTTTCCGCTAATATTCTCATATTAATCTTGCTCCTTTGGAGCATTGCCTGGAAAATTTACGGCGCCTGGACCGCCGCCAAGCATGACCACAAAAAATGGTTTGTGGCGATCATTATCTTAAATACTGTGGGAATTTTGGAAATTTTTTATGTCTTGCGAGTGGCCAAAAAAAGTTGGGCGGAGGTGAAAGGAGATTTTAAAGAGGCGTGGAAGTCGAGAGGATAAAATAAATTGTTTCTGGCGTGGAGGAGTGGCTCGAGAGGTTTAAGGCATCGCTCTTGAAAAGCGAAAACTGGGCAACCGGTTCGTGAGTTCGAATCTCACCTCCTCCGCAATTTTTCGAAAAGGGTTTCAGAACCAAAAATATGGTCGGCGCGAAGCGCCGTCTGTTCTGCATTCCCCCCACAAAATCCTGATTCTGCAAG
>MFVS01000017.1 GCA_001786195.1 Candidatus Nomurabacteria bacterium RIFCSPLOWO2_12_FULL_40_42 | reverse complement strand
TCTTTGTATTCATAGTCATAATACCGACTACACTAACAGGAATTATGAGCTATACAGAGGTTTTCACTGACTTTATTTGTGAGCTATTAGGCGACATTGCTTTAAAATTTTCAGCGGTTTATAATGGGGGGTATGAATATCAAAAAGTGTGATATTTGTAAAAAGAAATTACAAGGTGACCCAGTGAAGGCTGGTGTGGGTTATTTTGGAAGGGAAGATTTTTGTTTTAAATGTGGAAAACCAGTACTGGATTTCCTAAAGAAGTATAAATTATTAGATGAAGAAAAAAAATAAAATGGTTAAGGGAAATAAAAAAAATGATAGGAGTAGTAAGATAACAATAGATAAATTGGCGATGATGGTAGCTAAAGGTTTTGAGAATGCGGCAACCAAAGAAGATTTAAAAAATTTGGAAGCAAAAATGGCAACCAAGGAAAATATTAAAGATATAGCAACAAAGACTGATGCTGAAAGACTAGAAAAAAGAATAGATGATTTTGCAGAAAATAAAGTTTCTAAAATTATATATAAAGAACTTGAAAATCGAGTTCAGAAAATTGAAGCAAAAATATAAATACTTAAATTGTTTTTATCTGTAGCGGGTGGTCGCACTCACATAGGCACATATGTTGGAGTTTCGCCATCACCCGCTTCAAATGGAAACAATTTTTTTGTTTACAAAATAAAAAGTTATCCACAGTTTTGGCAAAAAATCATTGTGTTATGTTTAGAGATGCGAGATAATTAAGATGTGTCCGCAATAAAAATTTCTGGTCGTTTTTTATTGTAAACTAGTTTAGTAAGTTAAATAAAAATAACTATGGCAAAGAAAAAAAAGCGAGTAGCCAAGAAGGGTAAGAGGAAGACCGTAAAAAAAGGAAAGAGAAAGGTCGCAAAGAGACGCAGATAGTTCCCACTAACAAAAAATCCTCCATTCGGAGGATTTTTTGTTTTGTGTTAATATATAAAAATGTCCTTATTCGGTAAAATATTTGGCGATGAAAGCTCTAAATTCATTAGAAGCGTCGCAAAAATAGTAGATACCATCAACGCTTTGGAAGCGGATGTTTTGAAGTTGGCAGATGCCGACTTTCCCAAAAAAACTTTGGAATTTAAGGATAGATTGAGGAATGGAGAAAGTCTAGATGACATATTACCAGAAGCTTTTGCCTTGGTACGAGAGGCAGCTAAAAGAAATTTAGGTGAAAGACATTATGATGTGCAGTTGATTGGGGGTCTAGCCCTTCACGGCGGCAAAATTGCCGAGATGAGAACTGGTGAAGGAAAAACTTTAGTTGCCGTGCTACCCGCATACTTAAATGCTTTGACTGGCGAGGGTGTGCATATTGTGACAGTCAATGATTATCTTTCCCGCATCGGAGCAGTACTCATGGGCCAGGTTTATAATTTTCTAGGACTTTCTGTAGGGGTAATTAATTCCAATAATGTTTCATATTTATATGATGCTACGCACCTGCCTACCGGACAGGCAGGCAAAGAAAAAGATTCTGAACGAGATCAAATCGGAGAATTTAAAGTTGTCTATGATTTTTTGAAACCATCAGGACGTAAAGAAGCATATCAAGCAGATGTGACTTATGGCACCAATCATGAATACGGATTTGATTATCTGCGGGACAATTTGGCTACAAGAGTGGAAGATTTGGTACAACGTGGACATAGCTATGGCATCGTGGACGAGGTGGACTCTATTTTAATAGATGAAGCCCGCACGCCGCTGATAATTTCGAGCGCCGCCGGAGATTCGGAAGATTTTTATATAAAATTTTATCAAATTGCCAAGCAATTAAAGCGAGATACTGATTACGAAGTGGATGAAAAACTGAAAGCGATCACTCTGACGGACGCCGGAATTACCAAAGCGGAGCAACTTTTAGGTGTAGATAATATCTATACGGAAAAAGGCATTAAGTACGTCCATCATTTGGAAACGGCCGTCAAGGCGCAGGCGATTTTTGAGAAAGATAAAGATTATGTGGTAAAGGAAGGAGAGGTGATTATTGTTGATCCTTTTACCGGTCGTCTCCAGCCGGGTCGGCGATGGAGCGAGGGGATTCATCAGGCGATCGAAGCCAAGGAAGGGGTGAAAATCGAAAAAGAAACCCGCTCCAGTGGCTCAATTACTTTCCAAAATTATTTTCGCTTTTATAAAAAGCTCTCCGGCATGACTGGTACGGCTAAAACTTCGGCTGAGGAATTTTTGAAGGTTTACGGTTTGGATGTTATCGTAATTCCGACCAATCGTCCGGTAGTGCGCAAGGACCATAATGACCTCATTTTTCAAACGGAAAAAGGAAAGTTCCAAGCGATTGCCAAAAAAGTAAAAGAATTGAACAGGAAGGGCGAGCCGGTATTGATTGGCACTATTTCGATCGAAAAAAACGAGCTCCTCTCCGCCTATCTCCGCCAAGAAGGAGTGCCGCATGTTATTTTAAATGCCAAGAATCATGAAAAAGAAGGCGAAATCATCGCTCAAGCTGGCAAAAGGGGCGCAGTGACTATCGCCACCAACATGGCCGGACGCGGAATAGACATTAAGCTTGGAGGTAATCCTATCGTGAGAGAAGAATATGAATTCGTAAAAAGCGTCGGTGGACTTTTTGTTTTGGGCACCGAGCGGCATGAAGCTAGGAGAATCGACAATCAGCTGCGAGGGCGTTCCGGACGCCAAGGCGACCCGGGCGAGACGCAGTTTTATGTTTCGCTGGAAGACGACCTGATGCGGGTCTTCGGTTCGGAGAAAATAAAGACAATGATGGGGCGTTTCGGCATTCTAGAGGACCAGCCGATCGAAAATCGCTTCATCGGCAGAACCTTAGAAGGAGCCCAGGCCAAAATTGAAGGCTTTCATTTTGATGCTCGTAAAAATACTCTGGAATACGACGATGTGATGAATCATCAACGCAAGATTATTTATGAGCGAAGGCAAAAAATGCTCAAAGCCGATAAAAAGGGAATTGAACAATTGCTTAAAAATATTTCAGAAGAAAAAGATGGCTTTGATAAAATTCTGGAAGAGAAAATAAAAAAAATAAGCGAAGAAGCGTTTTTAGAGACAGTGAGAAGGATTGCCCTGTACACTACTGATAGTCTTTGGATGGAACATTTGGAAGCGATGGATTACTTGCGCAGCTCGGTAAATCTAAGAGCCTATGGACAGAGAGAGCCGATTGTGGAATATAAAAAGGATGGATTAAAAATGTTTAAAGAAATGGAAGAAATATTTAAAGAGCAAGTTTTTTCTTTGATTATTACCATTCAAGAACCTGCACAGGGAAAAGATATTCCAACAAAACAAACATTGGTAGTTAACCACGCCGAGCCAAGCAAGAATATCCAAGGCGTCCAAACTGATTCGGCAAAAAATATTGGGCGCAACGATTCGTGTCCGTGCGGAGCGATAAACCCGGCGACTGGCGAAGTCTACAAATACAAAAAATGCGGTCTGATCAACGCGCCGCAGCATCGGAAGTCGTTGGTGAATTAGAAATATATGAAAAAGAGTGTTTCTAGACAAACTGTTTGTGTAATTCGCAAAGATAATCAAATATTACTTGCAAAAAAGACACGCAAATTAGGGAAAGGATTTTGGAATGGACCAGGAGGAAAAGTTGAAGTTGGAGAATCTCTCGAAGCATGTGCGATTAGAGAGACTCAGGAAGAGTCGGGGTTAGAAATAAAAAATTTAATTACAGTAGGTGTGATCACTTTTGAATTTAAAGATAAATCTCAGAGTGTTTTGTTGCACATCTTTTTAGTTGATGATTTTGCTGGAGAAGTTGTAGAGACTGATCAAATGGAAGAATGGAAATGGTTCGATGTAGATAAATTACCTTTTCAAGATATGTGGGCTGACGATGAATTATGGTTACCAAAAGTTTTAGAAGGAAAAAAAATTATGGGAAAAATTGTTTTCGATCATCCATCTACTAAAGAAAATGTAGGCAAAATAATTGAAAGTAATTTAGAGAATGTCACTGAATTAATTCAAGAAAAAAATAGTGAATTAAAACCTCAGATTAAAATAAAATGAAAAAGTTGGAGATTAAATTAGGCAAATATAAGCACTTCAAGGGACACTTGTGTAAAGTTATAGGAGTAGCCAGGCATTCCGAAGACCCAGAAAAGGAATTTGTGGTTTATGAACATGCTTACGAAGACGGTAAAATGCAACTCTGGATTCGGCCCAAGGAAATGTTTTTAGAAAATGTAGAAGTGAATGGCCAGAAAGTGCCGCGGTTTAAGTATTTGGGAGAATAATTTTTATGATTAAACACATCTGGTTTGATTTTAGCGATACACTGGCTTCGATAAGCACAAGAATTCCTCGAAGAATTTACGTTTTAACCGATCCAAATATTCCGAAAATTTTGGAGGAAATGAGTAAACTTATTCCCATTTCTATTTTTTCGAATATCAAGCTCGACAAGATTATTCCTGCCCTAAATGTGGATCCTAAATTGTTCTCTTATATTCTAAGTGCCAGCACGGTCGGTGCGTCAAAACCCGCACTAAAAGGCTTTTATAAAATGATCGAACTTTCGGCACTTCAGCCGGAAGAAATTCTTTATATTGGGGATGACGTCGGTAAAGATGTTATTCCAGCCAAAACCGTCGGAATTAAAACTGCCGTGGTGTTTGAGAAGCTTCCAGAAGCTGACTATTCATTTACTAATTTTAAGAATATACTGGAATTTGTGAAAAATCAGAAATCTGCTTAAAAAATTATTCTCTCTTAATGCTATAAAACAATGCGGTCGTCTTATTTTGTATTATATATGATTTTATGATATTGTTTTAATCATAAAAGTATTACATTTGGGGGATCGTCTAACGGTAGGACAGTGGCCTTTGAAGCCATTAATTTTGGTTCGATTCCAAGTCCCCCAGCACCTTTTTCGTCGAGTTGCCCAAATAATTATGTTTTTACTGAATCACATTCGCAACTTCTATGACCGGTTTGAGCATCATATTTCATCTTTTTTCCTGTTTGCAGGTTTTCTTTTTGATACGCTTACCTTGAAACGAGTAGATGCGCTTTTCGAAAATCTCTCGATCTTGGGCTATCTTCTTATAATCGGGGTTTTCATTACTCTGACCCATCTCAAAGAAACCGAGGCCGGCGGCGAAAGAAACCCAGGTACAGCTCATTTTTGGTATGTCAATATATTGCAGTTCGCCTTCGGAGGAGTTTTTTCGGCTTATTTGGTATTGTATTTTAGGAGCGCGGACTTTTTTGTGGCCTGGCCATTTATCTTGCTTTTGGTTGCCATTTTTATCGCCAACGAATTTCTTAAAAAGCATTACGTCCGGCTTAGTTTTCAAATCAGTTTATTTTTTCTTTCAATCTATTGGTTTGCAATTTTTTTGGTGCCGGTGGTAATGCATCGAATTGGAACTTGGGTATTTTTATTTTCAGGGCTAGTCAGCTTGCTGGTTATCGCGCTTTTTAATAAAATTTTATTTAATTTTATTAAAGACAAATTTGCCCAAAGTAAAAAATTAATTCTATTGTTGATCTCCGGAATTTTTATTTTAGTTAATTTTCTATATTTTACCAATCTAATCCCACCGATTCCGCTTTCGCTCAAAGATGCCGGCATATATCATTCTATAGAAAAAAATAGCAACGCGAACGAGAGGAATTATGAAGTCAGCTACGAAGACAGGGATTGGAAAGAATATTTTATATTGTATCCAGATTTCCAAGCGACACCCGGGTCAGCCGTATACGCTTTCAGTGCTATTTTCTCGCCAAAAAATCTAAATATCAATATTCTCCACGAATGGCAACACTGGGATTTGGTAGAAGGTGAATGGACGACAGAAAGATTGATTAAACTGCCGGTGATAGGCGGCAGAGATGGTGGCTTTCGGACATTTTCCGCGCGAACAAATTTGGCTTCCGGCAAATGGCGAGTCAATGTCAAAACCGAACAAGGGCAAATCATCGGGCGATTACGGTTCAACATCGTGCCGGCCGAGGTAGAACCGGAACTTAAAACTAAGATAAAATAGATATTAGTTTTTCTAGCCCTTTTTCATCATACAAAACAGTCTTTAAGTTTGGATATTTTACAAAATCCAAATCTTCAAAATACTTTGCTTTTTCATCAATAAATATTACTTTCTCATCTTTGTACTTCGCGCATATTTTTTCTACCGCTTCTTTTTTACTTCCAGCTACTATGATAATATCAGAAAAAAAAGATTCAAGGCCCGTACTTTTGATTTTATTTATCTGCCATTCTTCATTCGCATGAGTAACGATGTAGCAATTTTCTTTTCCTAATTTCTGTACTGTTTTTAGTAACTCTTGATTTATAAAACTTTTACTTTTACTCAGTATTTCTTCATGCAAATTTTCTCTGATTGAAAGATAGATCAGCAATTTTTTCAAACTAAACTGCGTTCCTCCGACTTTTTTATAATATTCCTGAGCTATCTCTTTAGGTACACCAGCCCTTTCTACACAGGCGTATAAATGCTTTAAAAATTCTTTGGTGTTGAACAAAACACTATCGAAATCGAAAATAAATTTCATATCGTATTACGTAATACATTACGTGCTTATTATTTTTTTAATGCACTCGGCTAATTTTTTTGAATCATGACGGATAAAACCGACGGTGCGGGGTATCACATCTTCTTTGGTCTTATCAAATACAAATTTTGATAATAATGGAGCTCGCACTATGCGGTCATCTTTAAAATCATCTTCAATCAGCACTCCTTCTCCTCCTTCCACTTTATAGCGTTCAATCTGAACCTTGGATAATTTTTCATTATTCACTAAAATAAAGTCCACAGGTTTTCCTAAATGTTTCTCCACATCTTTGACATAATGGCTTACTGCCCAATTGGTGGTATGGCCTAATTTATTGGTTAGATTTACCGGAAAAATAATCTTGGCTTTGCTTTTAGAAATCGTTTGTTTAAAACCATTCACTATTAGGTTTGGCAGGAGAGAACAGTAAAAATTTCCAGGCCCTAAAATTATATAATCCGCCTTCTGGATAGCTTCTTTTGCATGCTCGTTCAATAAAACTTTATTTTTATAATAAATATTTTTAATACCGACATCTTGAAGATTCGCATTTTGTATTTTATCTTCACCTTCAAAAATTTTTCCATTTACAAGCTCTAAAGACAAATCGGCTTTATTGTTAGTCGTGGGTATAACTTTGCCATTCACTTTCAAAATCTCGGAGGCGATTTCCACACCCTCTCTAAAGTTGCCAGCCACTTTCTCCAGTGCCGCCAGAAAAATATTCCCAAAACTATGACCCGAGAGACCTCCATTTTCGAATCTATAATTCATTAGCTTCCGTACTATTTCGCTATGTTCCGAAAGAGCTACTAGACATTGCCGCACATCTCCCGGTGGCAGAACTCCAAGCTCGTCCCGGAGTACTCCGGTCGATCCGCCATCGTCCGCCATGGAAACCAAGGCGGTGAGCGAAACATTTTTCAAGTCTTTCAGCCCCGATAAGACAGTATAGCTTCCGGTGCCACCGCCAACTGTCATAACATTCTTGATTACCATATCTAAATATTAGTCTAAATTATAAAATTTTGCTATCATTTTCACATGTGCGGCATTGTCGGATATATTGGAAAAAGAAAAGCTTGGCCAGTTTTGTTTAAAGGGCTAGAGCGACTGGAATACCGCGGCTATGACTCGGCGGGGATCGCGCTCCTACAAAATGGGGCATTTTCTGTCTATAAAAAAAAGGGTCGCGTTGTGGAATTATCTAAATTTACCAAAAACCAGAACCAACTTTCCGGCGGAGTTGGTATCGCTCATACCCGTTGGGCTACTCACGGCGTGCCGTCTGATAGAAACGCCCACCCGCACTTATCCAGTGGGGGGGATATCGTAATCGTTCACAATGGAATTATTGAAAATTATCTTTCGATAAAGAAAATACTAGTTGGTAAGGGATACAGATTTAAAAGTGATACTGATACCGAAGTCCTGGCGAATTTAATTGAGGATATTAAAAAACATACAAAGGTGGAAATTGATGAAGTCGTACGCTTGGCGCTCGCCCAAGTCTCTGGAGCTTATGCTATTTTAGTTTTATCCAAAGATGAGCCGGGGACAATGGTAGTTGCCAAAGTCGGCTCTCCGGTGGTTATCGGCATCGGTAAAAAAGAGTTCTTCGTAGCTTCGGATGCGACACCAATCATTGAACACACCAAAAAAGTAATTTATTTAGAAGACGGACAAATGGCGACAATCAAAAATAGCAAACTACTTATAAAAACCATAAAAAATAAAACTATAAAAAATCCTTACGTTCATACTCTCAAAACAAAAATAGAAGAGTTAGAAAAAGGTGGCTTCCCGCTTTTTATGTTGAAAGAAATTTTTGAACAGCCAAAGTCTCTTGCGGATACGATGCGAGGCCGGATTGTCTTAGACAAAGGCAATGTAAAATTCGGCGGGCTGGAAAAATTTGAAAAACAACTTCGTTCTATAAATCGTCTAACGATCACAGCCATGGGCACAGCGCGTTTTACCGGCCTCATCGGCGAATACGCTTTTGAAGAGCTGGCTGGAATTCCAACTAAAGTAGAATACGGTTCGGAATTTGCTTATCGAGAGGCGGCAGTGGATGAAAACACCGGCTTGCTCGCTATTTCTCAATCTGGAGAAACTAAAGACACCCTAAACGCAATCAAGGAGGCCAAAAAGAAGGGGATGCTGACGCTCGGCATCGTGAACGTCATCGGCTCCAGCATCGCTCGGGAAGTGGATGCCGGAATTTACAATCACGTCGGGCCGGAGACGGCTGTGGCTTCTACCAAGGCCTCCACTTCACAAGCTCTCTTGCAAATCATGCTCGCAATTTACCTGGGCAGAATGCGCTTCGCGCGCGGACTTTCCAAATCTAAAGCGAAGGGGATTTTAAAAGAAATGCAAAAGTTGCCAGCACTGGCTGAAATGATTCTCAAAAGTGCGAACAATATAAAAAAATTGGCCAAAAAATATAAAAATTACAACAATTTCTTTTTTTTGGGGCGCAAATATAACGTGGCGGCGGCTATGGAAGGAGCGCTCAAGCTAAAAGAATGTTCTTATATTCATGTGGAAGGCATGAACTCGACCGAGCTCAAACACGGGCCCATTTCCCTTATTGATAAAAATTTTCCAACGCTTATCATCGCACCGATCGATAGTATGTATGAAAAAAATAAAAGTTCGATACAAGAGATCAAGGCTCGCGGCGGTCCGGTCATTGCAATTACAAGTCTTGGTAATAAAGAACTAGAAAACATCACCGATGATGTCATTTATATTCCGAAAACTTTGGAAATGCTTACCCCCATCTTGGCTTTCATTCCGATGCAACTTTTGGCATACTACATAGCAGTCGAACGAGGCAACGATGTTGACAAGCCGCGTAATTTAGCCAAGAGTGTGACAGTGGAGTAATAAAAAGCTAATTAATATATTTAAGATAAAAGGCTAATGCTTCGTGAAAAGGTTTTGCATATTTACGAGGATGTAAAACTATATCACTTTTTATAATTTTAGGAGATAAAAAATGGTAGCTCGCAATTTCATTAATATCTGTTGAAATTTTATTGTTGGTTTTTCCTATAAATAAATGATGAATAGCTCGTTCTTTTGAAGTTATTACGTCAAATCTCCCCAAATCTTTAATAGATGTTTTAACGCCGAGTTCTTCTCTTAACTCTCTTTCTGCTGCATTTTTATAATTTTCTCCTTGCTCTACATGTCCTCCCGCTGAAGATGTAATTTGATTTGGATAACTTTTCTTAGTTGGCGGTGTTACTTTATCTAGGCTAAAATCAAATAATAATTGGATAATTTCTGGTATATCTGGATCAGGTAAGACAACTATTTCAAAACAATTAATTTCTAAAGGGTTTAGTAAATTACCAAATTTAACAACTCGACCTAAGCGTTTAGAAGAAAAAGACAGTGAATACATCTTTGTTGATGATTTGAAATTTTTGTTGTGGAAACGTCAGAACCTTTTATTTAATCCACATAAACGAAATGGTGTCTGGCATGCCATTCTTAAAAAAGATATCAGAAAGCTGACAGATAGGAATTCGCTTATTTTTCTAGATAAAAGTGTTTCTTCTTCTATAAAATTAAAAAGAAATCTACCTGAGAAAGTTAATTTTACTTTTATTTATGTTCTTACTCCAACATTTAAGGAACTCTATATAAGAATATTAAAAAGAGAGGCTTTAGGAAAAAAGAGTGAGAAGCATCTTACAAAAAAAGAAATATTTGATCGATTTGAAGAAGAAATCAAAGATCTACATAAAAGCACCAAACTTCCATATGTGTATGTAGTTAATGATTCTCTGAAAAGAGTCGAAAGATTTCTCAACAAGCCCATTCAAGATTCTAAACTACTATAATTTGTCTTTGACTCTTATATAATATAATATGAAGGCATGATTTCGCGAATATATGTGAGCCCTAAGAAAGTAAGTTCGAGGGCAGATTCTTATCTTATTGACTCTAAATTGTCGAGACATAAGATTGAACAACTAGCTCAAGCACTGACTAATCCTATTCTGGAAAGCTTCTGTATTGATAAGTTAAGCAATATAAAAGATTTTAGTTACGCTATTGAAATAGGATTTCTACCCGGCGTGACAGACAATGTTGGTCACACGGTCAAAGAAATTGCATCTGATTTATTACATCTGAAAAAGTCTGACAACTTCGCGGTCTATACCTCGAAGATTTTTTTTGTTTCCGGCACGAAAGAACACGCTCAAAAAATCGCCTTGACTTTGTATAATCCGTTGATTGAAAGAGCTAAAATTGTGCCAGTAAAGAATAAAAAAATACATTTGAAAGCTGAAATTCCAAAAGTAGTACTTAAAAAAAGAAAACCGGTTATCAACGTAGATCTGGAAGTAAGTGAAGAAGAATTAATTAAGATAGGCAAAGAGGGAATATTAGATAATGGCAAAGAGCAGAAGCGCAGAGGGCCGCTGGCGTTAGATTTGCCTTCGATGCAAACTATTGCGGAGCATTTTAGAAAATTAAAAAGAGATCCGACTGATATCGAATTGGAATCTCTGGCCCAGACCTGGTCGGAGCATTGCAAGCACACTATTTTTGCCAATCCGATAGATGATATTAAGGATGGTCTATATAAAACTTACATCAAAGGAGCCACGAATTTAATAAGAGCAAAAAAACAGAAAAAGGGAAGGCTTGCCCCATCCAAAGGCGGGGATTTCTGCGTTTCGGTTTTTTCAGACAACGCCGGCGGAATAATTTTTGATGAAAACTATTTAATAATCCATAAAGTCGAGACGCACAACAGCCCTTCGGCCTTAGATCCTTTCGGCGGAGCGATCACCGGTATAGTCGGCGTCAATCGCGACACGATTGGCTTTGGACTCGGCGCCAAGCCAGTCGCCAACACTTATGGCTTTTGTTTCGGCAATCCAAATGAAACCAAACCGCTTTTCCGGAACAAAGATTTAAAAAATGAAATGTTATTACCTGTGCGAATAATGCAAGGAGTAATCAAAGGTATCAATGTGGGCGGCAATTGCTCCGGAATCCCGACGCTTTCCGGATTTATAAAATTTGACGATCGCTATCGCGGCAAGCCGTTGGTTTTTGCCGGCACCGTCGGCTTAATTCCGAGAAACTTGCCCGCCTCAGGCGGAATTAGACGTTCGTACGAAAAAAAAGCACGGGCGGGCGACTATATAGTCATAGTAGGTGGCCGAGTGGGCCTTGACGGCATTCATGGCGCGACTTTTTCTTCCGTAACCCTTGATTCAAATTCTCCGGCGGCGGCAGTGCAAATAGGCGACCCGATCACCCAGAAAAAATTAAGCGACGCAATAGTCAAAGAAGCGCGCGACAAAAATTTATATAACAGCATCACCGACAATGGCGCCGGCGGAATTTCTTGCTCGGTGGCAGAGATGGCTAAAGAAGTGTGCCTGCCTGCCGGTAGGCAGGGTGGCGCAAAAATTTCTTTAGAAAAAGTTCCACTCAAATATCCCGGCCTGCAGCCTTGGGAGATTTGGATTTCTGAATCACAGGAACGCATGACCCTCGCCGTGCCAAAGCAGAAATGGAAAACATTTCAAAAATTGATGGAGAGCCGGGGAGTAGAAGCGACGGTGATAGGGGAATTCACAAATTCCGGAAAAATAGTGGTTGAGTATGGGAATAAAAAAGTTATGGATTTAGATATGGAATTCTTGCATGATGGACTGCCGAAGCAGCAGCTGTTCACCTCTCCCCAGCCCTCCCCAAAGGGGAGGGAGAATCCCCTCCCTTCGGGAGGGGGAAGGGGTGGGTTGAATGGAATTCTAGAAAATCTCCTTGCCGATAAAAATATTTCTGGATTTTCTTTTATCTCGGAGCAGTATGATCACGAAGTCCAAGCTTCTTCGGTTTTGAAACCTCTCTCCGGCCCTGGCCGCATCAATACCGATGCGCAAGTTTTCCGCCCAGTTTTAAATTCTAATAAAGGAGTGGTACTGTCCTCGGCTACCTATCCTTTCTATGGCGACATTAGCACTTATCACATGGCCGCTTGTGCGCTCGACACCGCTATCCGCAATATCGTGGCCGCAGGCGGCACGCTCTCTCACCTGGCTATTTTGGACAACTTCTGCTGGTGCTCATCCGATGACCCAAGGCGGTTAGGACAGCTTGTAGAGACCGTAAAAGCCTGTTACGACAGCGCAGTGGCGTATGGCACACCCTTCATCTCCGGCAAGGACAGTATGTTCAACGACTTCAAAGGCTATGACGAAAAAGGAAATCCAGTCTCTATTTCCATCCCGCCGACCTTGCTTATCTCCGCGATTGGCGTCATGCCAAACTTGTATAAAACCGTTTCTCCAGAGTTTAAAAAAGATGGCGATATAATTTATTTATTAGGCGAAACAAATGATGAGCAGGGTGTGCCAAAAGTGAATTTAGAAAAAAATCTGAAAACTTACTTGGCTTTGGAAAAAACAATCCAAAAAGAATTAGTGGCCTCGTCAATTTCAGTAACAAGTGGCGGGCTCGCAATTGCAGTGGCTAAAGCCTGCGTAGGCGGTATGCTCGGATGTAATATTTCCACCCAGATAGCGCCTAAAGCGCTATCTGTAGACGCCAAACTTTTCTCTGAAAGCCAGGGTCGGATTTTAGTATCTGTAGCTCCAAAAAACATCAAACAATTTGAAAAAATAATGAAAGGAATCTCTTTTACTAAACTCGGAAAAGTAGAGAAAAGTGGTAAAATTATCATTACAGACGGTAGTCTAAAATTAATAGACACCAATGTTAAAAAATTACACAAAATTTATCATAGTTTTTCAGAAAAAATGAGAAAACACATTTAAGCCATGGCGTAAATGTGTAAATTAAGAAAATTATGGAAACAGAAAATAAAATTTGTCAAAACTGTGGAAAAGATTTCTCTGTCGAGTCGAATGACTTTGGGTTTTATGAAAAGATGGGGGTGCCAGCGCCATCCAAGTGTCCAGAGTGTCGGCAACAACTGCGCACGCTTTTTAGAAATTTTAAGACTCTTTACAAAAGGCCATCGAGCAAATCGGGAAAAATGATTATATCAGTTTATGATGCAGATGCGCCTTTCCCAGTTTATGACATTTCAGAATGGTGGGGTGATGAATGGGATGCTATTTCGTATGGAGTAGACGTGGATTTGGATGAACCTTTTTTTTCGCAGCTGATTGAGCTATTCAATACCGTCCCTCATGTCTCCATAATGAATTCTCAAACCGAGAACTGCAAGTACTCGAACCAAATCAATCAAAGTAAAAATTGTTATCTTATTTTCGGCGGCTTGAACGACGAAGATTGCGATTATGGTCATATTGTCTGGAACTCCAGAGACTCAATAGACAACTTGTATTTATTCAAATGCGAATCTTGTTATGAGTGCATAGATTGTCTGAACTCCGGTAAACTTTTTTATTCACAAGAATGCGAGGCCTGTGTGAACTCTATCGGACTTTTCGACTGCCGAAATTGCTTGAATTGCATCGGCTGTGTGGGACTGGTAAGTAAATCTTATTACATCTTCAATAAACCCGTGACCAGAGAAGAATATAGGAAATTTTTATTAGAACACCCCTTGAATGAAAAAAGTTATATTGATTTTATTTTAAAAGAAAGAGAATCTTTGCGCAAAAAGATTCCCCAGCGTTCTTTTTTTGGTTCGCATAATAATAATGTGTCGGGAAACCACATCTATAATTCCCATAACATTCATCATTCTTTTGATGTTAAAAGCGGGGAGAATTCTAAATTTTGTTTTACCGTCCGAGAAGCTATAGATTCGTATGATGTGTCTTTTACCGGAAACTTGTCCGAGTGTTATCAAGTTTTGACGGTACTTGATAGTAATAAAGTGATTGGGTCCAATCAAATAGTCGATTCGCATGATGTCTATTACTCAGATAATTGTTACAATTGCAATAACATTTTCGGCTGCTATGGCCTGCGCAAGAAAAATTACTGCATTCTCAACAAGCAGTATTTGAAAGAAAAATATCAGAAAATCGTGCCGAAGATTATAGAAAATTTAAAAAAAAGCGGGGAATGGGGGAATTTTTTTCCAAAAGAATTAAGCCCATTTGGATACAACGAGGCGATAGTAGATGAATACATGCCGCTCTCCAAAGAACAAGCTTTAGCGCAAGGTTTCAAAAAGAAAGACAACATCCCGAGCACTAAGGGGCAGGGGACTATCAAATACGAGGATTTGCTGAAAAATCCAGAAGATTATAGCGATAAATTATTGGAGGAGATTTTGACTTGCTCCAAGTGCGAGAAAAATTATAAACTCATAAACAGAGAAATAAATTTTTATAGGAAAAACAAATTGTCGATTCCTGTCATGTGTTTCAACTGCCGGCACGAGGCACGCATGAGTAAAAGAAATCCTCGTAATTTATGGAAGGGAATTTGTGCTAAGTGCGATAAAGAAATACTTACATCCTACACCCCAGAAGACCAAAAAAATTATAAAATTTACTGTGAAAAATGTTACCAGCAAAAAATTTATTAAAAGTGACAGATTATGCGGCCGCTAGATTTGTCACTAAAGAAAAGAAACATGAAAAATAATAAATTAAAAATAACCAATCCAAAAATTATAATAATGTCAGGTTACGGGCTCAATTGCGAAGAAGAAACGAAGTTTGCTTTTGATTCTGCGGGAGCAAAAGAGAACATAGTCGCGGACATTGTGCATATTAATGATTTGATCGCCAAGCCCAAGATGCTTTCACAATATCAAATTCTAGTTTTCCCCGGCGGGTTTTCTTATGGCGATGACACGGGAAGCGGTAAAGCTTACGCCAATAAATTTAAAAATCATTTGGCTAAAGAACTGGCAGAATTTTTGTCTCGCGACACTCTGGCAATCGGCATTTGTAACGGATTTCAAATTATGACTAATCTCGGAATCTTGCCCGGCGCTTTGGCGCAGAATAAAAATGGACAGTATATTGATCGGTGGGTGGATTTGGAAATACCCGCCTCCGCCCAGGCTTCGGCGTGGCTAAGAGGAATAAAGAAAATTTCTCTCCCTATTGCTCATGGGGAAGGGCGGTATGTTATTGACCCCAAACGAAAGCCTTCGGCTTCGTACGGGGCAGGCAAAAAAGAAACATCGGTCATAGCTTTTAAATATGTAAAGGGGAAAATTTGTAAGTTTCAAAATCTGGAAGAAAATCCAAATGGCTCGGATTTTGGAATTGCCGGGGTTTTAGCGTATAATGGGCGAGTCCTAGGCCTGATGCCGCATCCAGAACGGGGTATGTTTTCCTTTCAAAACCCCACGTGGTATCAGAATAAAAAAGTTCCCAAACAGGGGGCAGGGTTTCAAGTTTTTAAAAACGCGATTAATTATTTCAAGAAATGAAAAAAGAAATTAATGTATGAGTGAATTAAAAGAAAAATGCGGAATTGTGGGAGTATACGGCAAGAATTTGCCCGTTTCTAAATTAGCATTTTTCTCTTTGTTTGCCTTGCAACACCGCGGCCAAGAGGCTTCAGGTATCACGACGAGTGACGGCAAAAAACTTCACACTCACAAAGGCGCCGGGTTAGTGGGGCAGGTTTATAAAGAAGAAGATATAAAAAATTTAAAAGGTCATATCGCCATCGGCCACAATCGATATTCGACCTCCGGTGGCGGAGCGCTGGATCATGCGCAACCAGTGGTAAACAAAGATAATAATTTTGCTCTGGCGCACAACGGCAATCTGCCAAGCGTTAAAGAACTAGAAAAATTTTTAGCCTCTAAAAAAGCGTTGCAAAAAAATCGCATGGACTCCGAGCTTATTACCGACACCATTGATTTTTTTATCAAAGAAGGGAATTCGATTCAGGAATCGGTCAAGAACACTTTCCCCTTGATCACTGGATCATTTTCTTTGATGATGATGGATCAGAAAAGTCTGGTGGCGGTGCGAGACGCTTATGGGATGCGTCCGCTCGTTTTGGGGATGATCGATAAAGGCTATGTCGTCGCTTCGGAAACTTGCGCACTCCTTACCATCGGGGCGACATTTGTGAGAGATATCAAACCTGGGGAAATGATTGTCATAAACTCAAAAGGCATTAAAAGTATTCAACTCGGGAAGCCGACTCCGAATCATGACATATTTGAATATGTGTATTTTGCTCGTCCGGATAGTGTGTTAAACGGTAAATTAATTTATGAAATTAGAAAAAATTTCGGCAAACAATTGGCGCAAGAATGCAAGTTGAAAAATATTGATATCGTTGTGCCGGTGCCGGACACAGCTATGCCGGTGGCCCTTGGTTACAGCGCCGCCTCGGGAATTCCGATGGAAATGGCTTTGGTCAAAAATCGCTATGTGCATCGGACTTTCATCGAGCCGGATCAAAAATCTCGCCGACATAGCGTCGCTCTCAAACTCATTCCCTTGCCCCAAGTTTTAAAGGGAAAAAGAATAGCCGTCATCGATGATTCGATTGTGCGAGGGAATACCTGCAAGCGGCTCGTCGAAACTTTTTTCAAAGCTGGCGCCAAAGAAGTGCATCTCCTCATCTCTTCGCCGCCGATTCGTTTCCCGGATTTTTACGGCATGGATACTCCGAACCAAAATGAACTCATTGCCGCCCACAAAACTGTGGAAGAAACTCGCAAATTCCTCGGAGCGACATCCCTGCATTATCTTTCACTCGCTGGAGTAATCAAATCCATCGGCTTGCCGAAAGAACATCTGTCCACTTCTTGCTTCACCGGCGTTTATCCAATTGACCTCAAAGAACGCCAGAGTGAAATAAATTATGATGTCCCCAACAAATAAAAAATCAGAAAAAATAAAATTAGTGATCATGGTGCATGAGGGAGGCACTCAAACCAATTTGAAGGCGATCAGGGAGGCAATCGAGATGGGTAAGATAAATGCGGAAATTTCGACAGTGATTTCTGATAAAGAAAACGCGATGCCGATAATAGAAAAAATAAATCCAGATTATTTGTGCCTTTGCGGTTGGAATAAAATTATTCCGGATGATTTGATTAGAAAATATTCAAATAAAATCTTGAATTTACATCCTGGCTTAATTCCAGACACAATTGATGGAAACATAAAGAATCCAGACGGCACAATAGCGCTTTGGAATAAAGGAATGTATGGCAGTAAAGCCATCCAAAATTTTCTAGACCAAAAAGCTACTTATGCTAGTTCTAGTATTCATTTTTTAACTTTAGATTTCGACTTTGGATCGGTTTTAGGAAGAACTTTTGAAAAGATTGAAGCAAATGACATAGTTGAATCTTTGTATGCGAGATTAAAGAAAAAAGAAAATGAGTTGTATGTAGAAGTTTTGGAAAAGTTAACCTCACCCCAACCCTCTCCTGAAAGGCGAGGGAGCTCCTTCCCCCTCCAGGGGAAGGCGGGGGATGAGGTCTTAAAAATTTTAATAGTTGGCGCGGGTGGGGGACGGGAACATGCTATCAGTTGGAAAATTGCGCAGTCGCCTCGAGTGGGAGAACTTTTTTTTGCTCGAGGAAATGCCGGCACGGCACAGCTTGGAACTAATTTAGATATTAAAGAAACAGAAATTTCTAAACTTTTAGAGTTTGCGCAAAAAGAGAAAATTGATTTAACTTTGGCACTTTCGGACGATCCGCTGGCGCTTGGTATAGTTGACGAATTCAAGAAAGCTGGTTTGCGGATCTGGGGGCCGACCAAGGCGGCAGCACAGCTGGAATGGTCCAAGGCATTTTCAAAAGATTTCATGCGCCGACACAACTTGCCGACGGCCAAGTTTGAGATATTTACTGAATTTGAAAAAGCAAAAAAATATGTAGCCAGTAAATCTCTCCCGATTGTGATCAAAGCTAGCGGCTTGGCCTTGGGCAAAGGGGTAATAATTGTCCAAACCCTAGAAGAAGCAAATGAAGCGCTAGAGAATATGTTGGTCAAAAAGACATTCGGAAATTCGGGTAACGAGATAGTTATTGAAGAATTTTTGACCGGTCCTGAAATTTCGATTCATGCTTTTTCCGACGGCAAAAGTTATAAAATTTTCCCGCCATCGCAAGACCATAAAAAAATCGGCGAAGGGGACACGGGGGCGAATACCGGAGGTGTGGGCACCATATCGCCACTCCCTTTTGTAGATGAAAAGCTCATGCAGAGAATAGAAAAAGAAATCGTGGCGCCGACTTTGGAAGGCATTCGAAAAGATGGAACACCATTTGAAGGAATACTCTATCCTGGTTTAATCCTAACGAAGGAAGGACCAAAAATTTTGGAATACAACGCGCGCTTTGGCGATCCGGAGGCACAAGTCTATATGCGACTAATGGAAAGCGATTTGTTGGATATTGTTGATGCTTGTATTGATAAGAAACTTGAGGACCAGGAAATTAAATGGAAGGAACATATTTTCGCCTGTAACATTGTACTCTCTTCTGGCGGGTATCCGGGGAATTATGAGAAGGGGAACCCCATCCTCCTTGAGGAGGGGGGAGGGGGTGGTGACATCGTCATCTTTCACGCCGGAACCACTATAAAAGATGATAAATTAGTCACCAATGGCGGGCGGGTGTTGGGAGTCTCTGCTATAGGTAAAACCCTGGAAGTGGCCCTCCAAAAGGCCTACAAGGCCATAGAAAGGATTTCGTTTGAGGAAATGCAGTACAGGAGGGATATAGGTAAAAAAGCATTTGAATTATGAAGGTATCATAATAGCAGCGGCCGTGGTTATTGTGGTATAAGGGAAAAATTAACTTTCTTACTTCTCCCACTCAAAAAAGTGTTCCCGGTCAGGCCCGGTGCCGACGGAGATGATTTTGACATTAAGGTCAGCAAGTTTATTTTTTATATAATTTAAATATGACGCGAGCTCTTTGGAAACTTTTTTCTTGCTGTTAACTCCATAATTTTTATTTCCCCAGCCGGGAATTTGTTCGGTAATGACTCCAGTGACTTCATTTAAATAAAGTGGAAACTCTTTGAGAACTTTCTCCTTATTTTTTTCTTTGTTTTTATATCCAGTCACTACTTTGATTTTATCACTCAAGCAAATATCGGCTTTATTGATAAAAATTTTATTCGCACCAGAGAGTTCGATAGCATGGCGGAGAGCAAATAGGTCCAGCCAGCCGCACATCCTGGGCCGGCCGGTGGTGGCGCCAAATTCATGCCCAGCGTCTTGAAAAGCTTTTTCCAAGGCTTGGTTAGCAATTCTAGAAGGGAAATTGCCACCGCCTACTTTGGTCGTGTATGCTTTAATGACTCCATAAATGTCTCGCAAATAAGTATGCGGCACGCCGAGCCCCAGGCAGACGTTGGCCGGCAGAGTATTGCTGCTGGTGACAAAAGGAAAATCCCCAAAATCCACATCCAGCATCACTGCCTGCGCCCCTTCGGCTAAAATATTTTTGCCCTCGGATAATCTTTTTTGAATTAAAAATGATAAATCGCAAATTTGCAGTCTCTTGAGTTCTCTTACAGCATTATCCCATTTTTCTTTAGCTTCTCTTATTCCCTTTGTTTTTTCCTGTGGTATTTCAAAACCATATTTCTCTTTATACATATTTAAAACATTCAGATGAAATTCACTGAGAGTCGCAATTTTCTGTTCAAAGTCTGGCAATAAAACATCGCCAATTAAAAGCCCCCTCCTCGCCCGCACATCGCTATACGCCGGACCGATGCCCCGCGAAGTTGTGCCGATTTTCCCTCCTAATTTATTTCGCATAAACTCATCGGCCTGATCTAAAAAGGGATGCAAAAAAGAAACGAGTTTGGCGCGATTAGAAATATAAAGCCGCTTGGTCACATCAAAACCTAAATCTTGCAGTTGTTTTATTTCGTTAATTAAAGAGACCACATCGACTACGACTCCGTTGCCGATATACAATTCTATATTCTTGTGCAGGCAGCCAGAGGGAACAATGTGCCCTACAAAAGTTACCCCGCCTAGTTTGAGCGTGTGCCCCGCATTCGCCCCGCCTTGAAAACGCGCCACGGCCGAATAAGTTCCCTTGGAGAGAAGTTGATCTATATTTTTGCCTTTGCCTTCGTCGCCCCATTGGAGACCCACCACTGCATCGATAAATCCCTGCCCCTTCGGCAGGTAAACTTTTTTATTTTTTAAAATTTTATTTGCCATCTAATTTCCTTGGCTATAATTTGGCGCTTCCTTGGTAATGATCACGTCGTGCGGATGGCTTTCGCGGATGCCGGACTGGGTGATTTTGATAAATTTTGCTTTTTTCTGCAGAGTCGGAATATCCTTGGCTCCGCAATAGCCCATCCCAGAGCGCAGGCCGCCGACTAGCTGATAAATCACTTCCGAGAGTCCGCCTTTGAAAGAAACACGGCCTTCGATTCCTTCCGGGACGAGTTTTTTGATATCATCTTCGGCATCCTGGAAATAGCGGTCTTTGGAACCCTGCTGCATAGCTTCGATCGAACCCATGCCGCGATAAGTTTTATATTTTCTCGCCTCCAAAATTATCGTTTCACCCGGAGACTCCTCGACTCCGGCAAAAATAGAACCGACCATCACCGCGCTCGCTCCAGCCGCCAACGCTTTTGGAATATCTCCGGTATGCCGAATGCCGCCATCGGCAATTACCGGCACACCCGAGCGGAACGCCGCCCTCGCCACTTCGTAAACAGCCGAAAATTGAGGGAAGCCAACGCCGGCGATGACCCGGGTAGTGCAGATTGATCCCGGCCCGATGCCGACTTTGATCGCATCCGCTCCGGCCTTGATCAGGTCTTTTGCCGCTTCTGGTGTGGCAATATTGCCGACAATCACTTCTAATTTTGGAAATTCTTTCTTGATTTTCTTTAGCATTTCGATTACGCCCTTGGAATGCCCATGGGCCGTATCAATCACGACTGCATCCACGCCGTTTTGCTCGAGAGCATCCACTCGCTCCAGAGTATCGGACGTCACTCCGACTGCCGCGCTGACTCGGAGCCGGCCGAAATTGTCTCGGCAAGAATTCGGACGGGATTTTACTTTCATAATATCTTTGTAGGTAATCAGCCCGACGAGTTTGTTTTGTTTATCCACTAAGGGCAACTTTTCCACTTTATACTTGGTCAGAATTTTTTCCGCCTCAATCAAATTGGTGCCGAGATGCCCGGTGATCAGATTGGTTTTGGTCATGATTTCGGAAACTGGCAGTTCTAAATTTTTCTGGAACCGCAGATCGCGATTGGTAATGATCCCGAGGAGCTTCATATTTTTATCCACGATCGGTATGCCGCCAATTTTATTTTCCTGCATAATTTTCAAAGCATCTTTTAACAACACTTGCCCCTCGAGGGTTATCGGATCGTGAATCATTCCGCTTTCGGAACGCTTGACCTTGCGGACCTCTGCGGATTGCTTCTCGATGCTCATGTTCTTGTGAATGATTCCGATGCCGCCCTCCTGGGCCATGGCGATGGCCATCGCCGCCTCGGTAACAGTATCCATCGCCGCCGAAATAATCGGCACATTGAGTTTTATTTTTTTCGTCAGCTGCGAAGTGATATCCACATCCCGAGGCAAAACCTCGGAGTATTGCGGCACGAGCAAAACGTCGTCATAAGTCAGCCCCTCTGTAAAATTTTTTCGTACTTTCGAAGGCATACTATATTGTGTATACTAGCATATTATGACAGACATTCAAATCCTCATCGTGGATTACGGCTCCCAATATACCTTGGTCATTGGGCGCACCTTGCGAGAGCTTGGAGTACGAAGTGTCATTTTGCTACCGAAAAAAGCTGATATGTGGCTGAAAAATAATACCCCAAAAGCTGTTGTCCTTTCGGGCAGTAATTGGAGTGTGCATAATGACGGAGCGCCTGGGCTGCCAAAGTCTCTGGATGATACGGGCAAAAAGTATTTGGTGTTGGGGATTTGTTATGGCATGCAGCTTCTGGCGCACGATCAGGGTGGTGCGGTGGCCAAGCCGCACGAGCACCGGGAATACGGACCAGCCGAAGTTACTTTGGACACAACCCACTCGCTCTTTTCTGGAGTTCCCCAAAAGACGATAGTCTGGGCTAGTCATGGAGATACCGTGACTAAACTGCCGAAAGGTTTTACTTCCATTGCCACTTCCGGCGGCATCGCGGCCATGACCAATAAAAATAATCGAGTCTTGGGAATTCAATTTCATCCGGAAGTCGCTCACACTACGGAAGGAAAAAAGATATTACAAAATTTTTTGGATATGGCCGGCTGTCGAAAAAACTGGAACCCGCAGAATTTAATTCACGAAATTCAGAAAGAAGTTTTAGACAATGTGAATAAAAATAAAGGAAATATTATTCTCGGTTTTTCGGGAGGAGTAGATTCCACCACTTTGGCGGCTATTTTGACACCGGTCTTACGCAAGCGACTTATTTGCATCGCGATAGATACTGGCGGAGTGCGAGCCAAAGAATTAGAGGAAATAAAAATAAATGCCAAGAGTGCTAAGGTCAAAAATCTTATCGTCATCCCGGCCGGTACGGAATTTATCAAAAATATTTCCAAAACAATTGACGGGGAAGAAAAACGGACTAAGTTTCGAGAAGTGTATCAGCGAATATTTGAAGAGCAAATCGCCAAATACAAAGCCGGCTTCATCGTACAAGGAACACTCGCCACCGACCTTATCGAAAGCGGCCAAGCAGGGAAGTCGGCCATGATCAAGACGCATCACAATGTTGGGCTAAAATGGAAAGTGCAAGATCTCCATCCTTTCCGAAATTTGTTCAAATATGAAGTCCGCGAACTCGCTCGAGCACTCAAACTGCCGCCTGCTATCTACGAGCGCAATCCTTTTCCTGGTCCGGGGCTGTATCTGCGAGTCGTGGGAGTGCCAGTTTCGAAGGAAATCATTCAACTAGTTAGGGAAGCCGATAAAACAGTGAGTGATATTATTAAAAAACATAATCTCGGAAAAGATATTTCCCAGCTCATCGTCGCCCTCCTCGGAGTAAATTCCGTCGGCGTCAAAGGCGACGAAAGAGTGTATGGCCATTCGCTAGCCGTCCGCGCCGTGCAGACCTCCGACTTTATGACTGCTAAAGGTTATTATTTTACGGAAGAAATGATGGAAGAAATCACCAGTGCTCTCACTAAACACAAAAATATCGTTCGCGTCTTCTTCGACATGACCCCCAAGCCTCCCGCCACCACGGAATTTGAGTAAAAAATAGATTTGTGATGAGGAAAAAGCCCTGGCTTTTTAATTTGTTTTCTATTTTAAAAATGCTATGATAAAACCATGAAAGAAAACATTAAAGTAATGATACTTATGGGCTCAGATTCGGATTTGGAAATTATGGCTGAAGCGGCGAAAGTGCTTGAAGAATTCGGGGTATCATATGAAATGACAGTGGCTTCCGCGCATCGAGCGCCGAATATCGCGCACGAATATGCCACTAGCGCCAAAGAAAGGGGAATCAGGATAATTATCGCGGGAGCGGGCGGAGCGGCGCATTTGGCAGGGGTAATGGCGTCACTCACAGCCTTGCCGGTTATTGGCGTTCCAATTAAAGCAAAAACTTTAGACGGACTGGACTCCCTGCTTGCAACCGTTCAAATGCCTCCTGGAGTACCGGTTGCCACTGTCAGCATTAACGCCGGTAAAAATGCCGGAATCTTGGCAGTGCAAATACTTGCCGGAAGCGACCAAGATTTGGAAAACAAATTAATTGCCTACAAAGAAAAACTGGAAGCAGATAATAAAACGAAGGGCGATAAACTTTTGAAAATCGGATATAAGAAATACTTAGCGGAAAAATAAAACAAGTAAAAGTAAATTATGAGTATCCTAAGTAAAAAAAAGATTTATTCAAAAGATGGGGTTGACGTAGAAGAAGAATCTTTGTTTAGTAGTTTTGCTGGATCTATTTGTAAAGCAAGTTATAAAAATTCACCTTTTGTGGAAATTCATGATTTATCCGGAGACGGTTTTCGCGGTCCTCGTCCTTTCACCTTCAAAAATCTTCCAAAGGGATATTTGATAGAAGCATCTACGGATGGGATTGGAACAAAGGGAATCTTGATTGATGCGGCAAAAACTCACCATCTGGCGGCTTATGACCTTATCGCGATGACTGCAAGTGATATCACTCGTTATGGCGGCATTCCTTTAATTTTGCTAAACGTTTTTGATGCTACTTCTATCGGCAATGTCGGTGACAAAGTTAGTAAAATTTATAAAAGCGCAATTTCGGGTTTAGGTAAGGTGACTAAACAAGTCAAGGTAGTAGTTCTAAAAGGGGAAACAGCTCAAATGGGAGATGCTCTAGGTTCCGAAATAGTTGGATCAAAAACTAAATTGAATTGGTCCGGTACAATGATTGGCGCTTATCATAAAAATAAAATGGTTACGGGAGAAAGTTTGGCCGAAGGACAGGTGATTCTTGGATTAAAAGAAAATGGTTTCCGCTGCAATGGAATAAGTTCTGTGAGGAAGGCGCTGAAAGAAAAATTTGGCAGAGAGTGGTGGACAAATCCGAGAGCTAAAGAGAGTATTAGGGAAGCGGCGACCCCTTCGGTTCTTTATGACAATTATGTTAACACCCTTCATGGATGGTTTAATAAGGATTTTAAAACGGAGATTGTCCTGCATTCCATCCTTCATCTATCCGGAGGAGCTTTTAAAGAAAAATTAGCCAAAGATGCTCTTTTCCCAAAAAAACTTTCAGCAGAACTTTTTGATTTATGGGAACCGCCACAGATTATGATAAAATGCGCTAAGTGGCGCAATATTGATGATGAAGAATTTTATGAAGTTTGGCATGGAGGCCAAGGTATGTTATTAATTATAGATGAAAAAGATGCTGAATATTGCATCAAGAGAGGGAAGGATTTTGGAATTAAGGCAAAAATTGTTGGTAAGATTACCAAAGAACGCAAGCCTCAAGTTTCTATAATTTCTAAATTAACTAAAGGTTATAAAATTATTTATAAGTAAAGTAAAACATATGAATATGAATATCTTAGAAAAAACAGATTTTAAAAATTTAGGCGAAAAATATACCGGCAAAGTGCGGGATGTTTACAAACAAGCCGACAAGGTAATAATGATTTCGACCGACCGGTATTCAGCTTTTGACCGCAATCTGGCACTGATACCCTCGAAGGGTCAAGTCTTAACAGGAGTCAGCAAATTCTGGTTCGAACAAACCAAGGATATCGTGCCGAATCATGTCCTAGACTTTCCCGATCCGAATGTAGTCGTCGGCAAAAAGTGCAAAGTTTTACCCGTTGAAGTAGTGCCTCGGGCTTATATGACTGGCGTTACCGGAACTTCTCTGTGGACTTTATACCAAAAGGGGATGAGGGATTTTGGAGATTTTACTTTACCGGATGGAATGCATAAAAATCAAAAATTGGAAAAAGTTGTTTTGACTCCAACCACAAAACACGAAACGCATGATCGTCCGCTCTCCAGCAAAGACATAATTTATGGCGGATATATGACCAAGGATCAGTGGGAAAAAGTGGCCGACATTTCTTTGAAATTATTCAAGCGCGGACAAGAAGTTGCGCTATCAAAAGGATTGATTCTGGTGGATTGTAAATATGAATTTGGAATTACAGAAAAAGGAGAAATGATACTAATCGACGAAATCCACACCCCAGACTCGAGTCGCTACTGGCAGGCGGCTACCTATGAAAAGCGCATCGCGGGCGGCCTCGAGCCGGAAAATTTCGATAAAGAATTTTTGCGCCTGTGGTTCAAAGAAAATTGTGATCCGTACAAAGATGAAGTCTTGCCGGAGGCGCCCGCCGAGATGGTCGAAGAACTGTCCCGCCGTTATATCCAAATTTATGAGCAGATTACCGGAGATACTTTTAAAATTGAAACTGGGGATATCGAGAAGCGGATCGAAAATAATTTGAAGAAATACACAATAAAATAAAGTGACACATTCTGCGGCCGCAGAGTTTGTCACCCTTGTCCCTTCTTACGCTGTTCATTACTGCTCCAAGGATAAGATCTTGCTAGTTTGAATGTCTTAATGCAATCTCTCAGTTTTATGTTTTTAAGATAATCTAAAAATTCTTGAGGCAGGGGAGAAGGACCTACCCAGGCGCTTTGTTGAATCATAGTATAATTGAATTTTTTTAAATGGAAACGAAGCCATTCTCTTTCTGCTTTACGGGCTTCAGGAATATCAAATATTAAAAGTAGATTTTTTGAAGATCCTTTTTCCAAGGTTGAGTTAAAGATAGGCAAGCGAGCACTTCTTTTTTTAAAATACTTTTCTCCATTTTTAGTTAATTTCCAACTTGAACCAGTGAAGGTTACGTAATGTTTCTTTTTTAATCTAGAGAAAGCAACATTTAAAGAATTTATCTTATAATTACGAAATTCCGGCAGACCGAACATATCAACACTCATACCTTTATATGTAAGCCGACGAAACATGTAATCTGGAATACTCATGTTTCCATTATACACTAACTATATCTGAGTGACAACTTATGCGGCCGCAGAAGTTGTCACTATTTGCATTTTTGGTGAAAAATCATATAATTGTTATATGCCATCAAATTCAAGCTTAAATTTAATTTCGCCAATAGACGGGCGCTACCAAAAATACACCAAAGATCTCGTGCAATATTTTAGCGAAGCGGCTTCGATTAAATACAAAATTATTGCTGAAATTGAATACCTAATTAATTTAACCGAAGTTAAAGGAATCAGTATAAGAAAAATCACAGAAAGCGAAAAGAAAATTTTGCGAAGTCTGTATGACTTGGATGAAGCCGGAGCTGATATGGTCAATAAAATCGAGCTTCATGGATACAAAAATATCAAGGCAACCAACCACGATTTCAAGGCAATTGAATACTATATCAAAGAAAAAATCGGGGAGACGAAACTGAAAGATGTTTTAGAATTCGTGCATTTCGGCTTAACTACCTGGGACGCTACGAATATTGCTTATGCTCTAATGCTGGGGGAGAGCATTCGAGATGTTTATTTGCCGGCTTTAGAGGAACTAGAGGATAAAATAAGTAAGCTGGCGAACGAAAATAAAAATATTCCCATGCTTTCTCGCACTCATGGCCAGAGCGCCTCGCCCACAACTTTCGGCAAGGAATTCAGAATTTTTGAGGAAAGATTAAAACGGCAAGTGAAAAAAATCCAAAGTCATGTCCTGTCCGTAAAGTTAAATGGCGCCACTGGAAATTACAATGCTCTGTCGGCGGCTTATCCTCAAATTGATTGGATTAATTTTTCTAAAACATTTATTCCTAAAATAAGCAAATTAAGGGGAGTTAAACTGGAAGTAAATCTATATACGACCCAAATTGAACCATATGATAGTTTTGTAGAGCTTTTTGATAGCTTAAATCTTGTAAATAATATTTTAATAGGATTTAACCAAGACATGTGGCGTTACATTTCCGATGGCTGGATAGGGCAGAAACCAGTGGAAGGGGAAGTGGGTTCTTCGACCATGCCGCACAAAATAAATCCTTGGTTTTTAGAAAACAGCGAAGGAAACTTGGGAATGGCCAATGCCATGTTTGAATTTTTTGCAAGGAAATTGCCGATTTCCAGATTACAAAGAGATTTGTCCGATTCGACAGTTTTGCGAAATATAGGCGTTGCTTTTGGACACAGTTTAATAGGTTTTAAATATTTGAATAATCAATTAGGTAGAATTGTCGTAAATAAAGAAAAAGCGCTAAAGGATCTAAACAATCATCCGGAAGTCATCACTGAAGCGATCCAAACCATTTTGCGTCGCGAGGGAGTAACGATGCCGTATGAAAAATTAAAAGATCTCTCTCGTGGCAAAGACATCACGCTTACTGATATTCATAAGTTTATTCAGACCCTAGAAGTAAGCGAAAAAATAAAAAAAGAACTATTAAAAATCACTCCAGAAAATTATACTGGTCTGGCGTCAAAACTCGCTTCGAGGTAAGATAGAAAGATGCCCCTAAGTTCACTTGGTTTGCTTTATCGAATTCTGGCTGCCATTATCCTTCTCTTGTCTGTCCTTTTTCTGCCTTTTTGGGTATCGGTCATTTTAGCCTTGGCGGGTATGGCTTATTTTCCTTTTTTTCTGGAAGCGGTTATTTTATTTTTGCTTTCAGACTTGCTTTATGGCGCGAGCGAAGCCAAATTTTTTAATATAACCTTCGTTTCGTTTATTTTGGCGCTTGTTTGTTTTATAATTTTAGAATTATTCAAAAAGAAATTAAGATTTAATTCCAAATAAAAAACTGATGACTTTTAAAAAATTCAAAAGAAATAAAAAAAGAAGTACTTTCGTCGAGACCGACGAAATTTTTCTGGATTCCAAAAACCTGCAGAACTTCGACCGCCAGCAGTTTGAAGGCCGGATCGAAACCCCGATCCCGAGAACTACCATTAATTTCCTCGGTTCATTTTTCCTGGTAGTGGTTCTGATATTCGGAGCGCGCCTCTCGTACCTCCAGGTGCAAAATGGAGAGGCTTATCGGGAGAGGAGTGAAAATAATACTTTGCAAAAAATAAACATCTTTACAGAAAGAGGCATAATTTACGACCGGAATAAAGTAGAACTGGCTTGGAACAAAAAAGGAGAAGCGGAGAATACACCTGTGCCATATACGCGCGCCTACCTTTCGCCTGGTTTCTCGCATATGCTAGGCTATGTAAGCTATCCAGCGAAAGACACGCAAGGAATTTATTGGCAGACGGAATTTATCGGCAAAGATGGATTAGAAAAACAATATCAAGAAAAAATCAAGGGAGTGAATGGGGCAAAAATAATAGAAACGGACGCTAGGGGAGTTATCCATTCATTTAATATTATAAATATTCCAAAAGCAGGAGATGATCTGCTAACGAGTATTGATTCCAGCATCCAAACTAAATTGTTTAATTTAATAAAAAATTTATCAGAAAATAACGGATTTACCGGCGGGAGTGCGATAATCATAGATGCGCGAAATGGAGAGATCCTAGCTTCGACCAGTTTTCCGGAATACGATTCGGAAATTTTATCGCTCGGCAAAGATATAAATTTAATTAACAGTTATTTAACCGACAAAAGAAAATTTTTCTTAGATAGAACTGTCTCTGGACTTTACACCCCGGGGTCAATCGTCAAACCATTTTTTGCTTTAGGCGCTCTGGCGGAAAATGTAATCAATCCCACTAAAAAAATTCTTTCGACCGGCTCGATTTCAATTCCGAACCCTTATTTCCCGGATCAAAAGACAGTTTTCAGAGATTGGAGAGTAAATGGCTGGACAGATATGGCCGAGGCTTTGGCTGTATCTTCGGACATTTATTTTTACGAAATCGGCGGGGGATTTGAGGAACAAAAAGGACTCGGGATCGCAAATATTGAAAAATATGCAACGCTTTTCGGTTTTGGAGATAAAACCATGGTGGACCTGCCGGATGAAACCAAAGGAACAATTCCGAGCCCGGAATGGAAAGCTTTGAATTTCAAGGGAGACCCTTGGCGCATCGGAGACACTTATCATACTGCCATCGGGCAGTACGGGTTTCAAGTTACGCCGATCGAGATGGCCCGAGCCGTGGCCGCGATCGCAAACGGCGGCAAACTTTTAACTCCGCATTTTATATTGGACGATACGGAAAAGGAAAATCTATTTTCTGTGCTGGATCCCAATACCGTAAAAAAAGAATATTTGGATGTGGTGCATGATGGAATGAGGAAAGCCGTAACCTACGGCACAGCGGTGGCGCTCAACGTGCCGTATGTACAAGTCGCCGCCAAAACAGGCACGGCCCAGCTCGGCATTGCCAAAAACAAAGTGAATTCCTGGGTCATTGGTTTCTTCCCGTACGAAAATCCAAAATACGCTTTTGCGATTATGATGGAAGCGGGCCCAACGAACAACAGCGTGAGCGCCTCGACCGTCGTGAGGGGACTTCTAGACTGGATGTCTCTCAACAGGCCAGAGTATTTTAGCGAGTGATGCAGATTTCAGCAGAATTTGGAACAGCCGCTTCTGCTCCTAAAGGAGCACAGACAGAAATCCTACCCGTAGAGTTTTTATTTATTGTATATAAAGTATTAGTTCCTATTGCCCATGTTGGATCTTTTGGTAAAGCTGAAATATAAGTAGGCACCAAACAACCTAATTTCCCTGATTCTTTATCTATATTGCCAACGACTTCGTTACTTGTATCAATACTTGTAAATACAACAGGGGTAGCAGTATTACTAGGAATCTTGCCACAAAAATAGTCTGTGCCTTCAACAGTAGTAGTTGTAGTGGGATCATCTCCAACATTAAATTTACCTTCAAAAACTCCTTTATTGTCTGCCAATCTTTGGCCAACCGCATTTAAAATCGCTTCCACTCCGGCGGTTCTGTCGGCATTGCGAGCTTGAGCAAATTGTTTAGCGGGATTGATAGCGATGATGACAATCGTGGCCAAAACAGCCATGATTCCAATTACCACCAGAATTTCAATTAGCGTAAACCCCTTCTTTTTAGAACTGAAACCATTAAAAAACGAATTTAATTTTCTCATAAAAATAATTTATAAGTTAATAATACTAATATATTAATCCAAACTTATTTTGGATGCAAGCGCGAGTCCTCCATTTCCAGAATTTGATTTTTTTCCTTGGCAATAAGATTAGAGAAGAATATTTTCATTTCGGCTTTGGACACTTCTTTGGCAATCCAAATAATGGATTCATCGTCGGAATCTTCGGTGGATAACAACTGCTCACAAAATAATCTGTCATTAAAAGCATCTTGATATATTTCAGTTGCATCGGCAATAATAGACATTAGGGTAGTCATACCCAAAGAAAGAATAAAATATAAATCAACATAATCTTTTAAAGCCGCTCTTCGGCCGAGCGCGTATGCCTTCATTGAAGCTATTTCAGAAATTGAAGCTAGGGGAAATATATTATTTTTTACAGAAAAGTGTTTATGACTAAAAGGATAGTGTAAAAAGGTAACTTTTATAGATTCTATATAAAAAGTAAGTTCCTTTTTATTATTTACAACCACAGAATCGGCAGTTTTTATCTTTGACTCAATTGTTTTTAATAATGTTTTCTTGATAGGTTCATCGGAAAAGAAGTCCAGGTCAATAGATTTGCGATGTCCGATCTGCAAAGCAAGAGCTGTGCCTCCGGCAAGATAAAAATTTTCTTTCAGAAAAGAAAATTTCTCAAAAATCTTTCTGGTTTTTTCCTCAAGTACTTCGTAATGCATAAAATTTATTTTACTTGAAATTTACTTAGAAAAAAATATTTCTGCCAATTGAAACACAGAATCCCGAAAAGATGATGGCATTTTATGAAGACGCTCTTCTATCACAGAACTGCCATAAAAAGATCGTATCCACCGCCAATGAGAAAATGTGCCATAGTTCACAGCATTTGTAATTATCGTATTTTTCATTTTCTTCGGGTCGCATTTTTCAAAATTATATGACCACAATATGGAACGAAATATTTCAGGTAGCATACAGGAATTATAGCATTTTTTTATTAAAAATACAAATTTCTTTTCTACCTGACTTAGCAAGCGGTCGAAGCAGTCAAGTTGGAACATTCTTCCCAAGATTGAACGGTAAAATCAGCCGTATCTATTGTAATTCGCAAATTAGTATAAGCATTATTAAATTTTCCTTGAGTTTTTATATGGCTTCCGTTGGTATCAATAGATATTATGGTGCATTCTCCAGAATCAATAATTATTTTTTCCCCGCCTGCGTAGGCTGGATTGGCAGCGAGCCTGAGAAGGGCAGTATCCGCGCAAGCTTCCGCCAGGGCAGAACTTCTTTCTTTCATCTCCGAATCTAAAATATTCGATCGACCGTAAAAACCGGTCAGACTTTGATTGGTCACTATCAATAATAAAATAGCCGAAATAATAATGGCGGAAATCAAGGCCATGAAGCCCCGATTAGTTTCTAGTTTATAGGTTCTAGGTTCTAGTGAAATCATTTGCGCAGATATTTAGTGATAGTAAAATCAATTTCATCGATTTTTACAGTTGCTTTAATGCCTGATGGGCCAGAACCAACCGCCGGAATAAATTCAAAACTTAAATCAGAAACAACAACATTATCAGTTGTAAGTGGTAATAATTCTGTACTATTTCCCGAACATGTTGTACCACCTTCCCGAATTTTTATTTTATTAGAATCTAAACAAATATTAATTTTATTTCCTCCATACTTTGTTACTTTAAGAATGTTAGAAGTTCCTGAAGAAGGTGAATCAATGCTTGAAATCCCTGTCAGCGCCCAATTGAATTTTCGCATTACAAAGTTTCCTTCTTCTTGAGTGGTATTTTTTACACTCAATTTATCCGAGCCCTCGATCAACTGATAGACCACCACAAAAGCGCTTCCCATTAAAAGAGAAAAAAGGGCGATGTAGATTATGACTTCTATGAGAGTGAAACCTTTTTTCATAATTATGGACCAGGTTTAATTATATAAATAGATCCTTGACCTGATGCATCATTTGAGGAAACATAAAGACGATTACCTTCACAATCAATTGAAGGTTCAATGACATTTCCAGTTGAAGAAAGGGTAAGGGGTGTTGGATTCCATGAGGTTATATTTGACAGATCATCTGTTTTGAATATTTGAAGCTTTGATCCCGTACCCTTAGTGCCAGTAAGAAGAAAAGATAAATAATCTCGGACTATAACGCCATTCACACTGCTTGAAATATTAGCGCCACCCAGTTTTGGAAGGGTGATATTTGAATTGGCATTATTAAGAATTTGAAAATCTTCACCTCCGCCACCATCTGTTGTTCTACCAAAATAAATTTTATCTCCTATGAGCCAGATACTCTTACCATTACCTGATCCAACACCAAATCTACCAGCGGGTGTAGGAACATTGGGATTATTTATATTTAAAATTTGGAGTTCTTCCGAATTCGGTGAAGCAATATAAGCATATTTATCGCGAACCACTATGGCGTTAATTGCGTTACCAACTGGATATCCCGCTTTATAATCAGGATTAAGAGGATCTGAAACATCAATAATATTGAATTCGTTTTCACTATTTGATTTAGTTAACCCTAGATAGATAGTTTTATTATCATAAAAAATACTATTTCCTAATCCTTCTGAAGATCCAAAAGGATCGAGTACTGGTACTTTAAAAGTTTTGACTGACATCGAGTCTAAGTCGATAACTTGCATTTGACCTCTGGAATAACTACTTGCGCTTGCTACAAAAGCGTATTTACCAAAAACAACCGCTGAATTAAGCCCAGCTATGACATCTATATCGTTATCTAATTTTCCCAAAAGAGTAGGATTACTTGGATCAAGTATATCAAATACGAAAAATGTAGGATCGGTTTTGTCGCTAGTTTTGCCTACAGTCACATATAATTTATCTTTAAAAACATCAATGTCGGTCAAGGCATAAGTTCCTACTGGAATACCTGAAAAGCCAGAAAAACTGATTATATTTTCAATTTTTGGATTCTTCCAATCTCCAACTAAGACTGAACTACAAGTATCTCCACCATTTACTACAGTTGGGTTTGTCAACAAAGTAGCCAGGGCTGTCGAAAGATTTCTTCCACCTATCTGCCAAGAAATGGTTGCAGTCAATTCTTTGGTGAATAAATCAATCTGTTTGACATCAAGTTTTTTGTTGAACGTCAGTGGGCCACTTGTTTCCGTGTCAGTAAATGGATTAACTAAATTAAAATCAAAACGCGAATCCGCGCGGGCTTTTTCAAGCAAAGATTGCGCTTTAGATATCGCCTCATTGCTAATTTGAGAATCTACGACCACAGATTGATTCCCGAAGGAGACCATAATCACAGCGCTGATACATAAAATCAGTATCATAAAAGCGATGAGTATTTCCAGAGTTGCAAAGCCCCTCGACTGCTCTCGGGACAGGCCTTTTTTATTTTTACCAATTAATTGCGCCTGCATTGTTTATTTTTATAGGTGGTACTAATGTTTTAACACCATCTGTCATGTTTATAGTAATAACGGCATCAGTCACATTTCCTGAAAGTTGATTGAAGACGACCGGAGTAAAAGGAAAACTGGAGGCTGTAGCTATGTTTGTGTTTGCTGGAATTAGCTCATTAGTTGACGTACCAAATACACAATGGGCATCTTTTTCGCGAAAAATGACATAATTCGGTGCGATGTAGCACACCCCATGAGCTGTATTAAACATATTCGCCATCGCGCGGCTGCGAGCTCGCTCGAGAGCGCTTACTATTTTGGATTCTTCGCTTTGAATCGTGGCAGTTGTGAAAGCGCTTAAATTTGTAGTCATTCCAAAAGCTGCAATGATTGCAAAAATACCGATGACCACCAGTATTTCAATTAATGTAAAACCTTTATTTCGCATTCAAATGTTGGGTGATGCCATAGATCGGCGTAATAATGGAAATTGCGATAAATCCGACCAAGACTCCCATAATAATCATAAGGATTGGTTCTACCATGCTCGAAAGATTTTTGGTGAAATCATATATTTCGGCTTCGTACATTTCGGAAAGATAAATAAGCGAATCCGATAAATTTCCGCTGTGCTCTCCGACCGAAATTATTTGCGTTACGATATCCGGAAAAAGTTTGCTTCGTTTGACCAAATGGGCAGATATTTTTTCTCCTCGATTCGCCACATGAGAAAGCAGTTTGAACTCTTTTTTATAAACCAGGTTTGAGGTCGTCTTCGCGGAGATAAGCAAAGCCTCGCCGATAGTGATGCCGCTTCTTAGCAGCAACCCAAAAGTGCGCGTGAAATTGGCGATATTGTAATCTTGAATTATTTTTCCGATGATGGGTATCTTTAAAATAAATTGATCAAAATAAAAATGAAACATCTGGCTCTTTTTGAGAGCAATCAAGAAAGCTATGACCATGACAACCAGTGCTCCCAACGTGATGAGGCCAAAGTTGCTTATAAAATTGCTGATCCCTATAACCACTCGGGTAGAAAAAGGCAAGCTGTATTTGAGACTGCTAAATATTGGCAAAATTTTCGGAAATAGATAGACCATCAAAAAAGTCACGATTGTTATGGTGGCGATCGTGACTAGAATAGGGTAGATGGAGGCGCTGATTATTTTTTGCCGTAAAGCTTGTTTTTTCGCGAGTTCATCTGAAATATATTCTAAATTTTCTGACAACATTCCCGACTCCTCCCCAAAACCAATGATATTTATAGCAAAATCTCCAAAAGCATTTTTGAATCGAGCCAGACTGGTCGACAAATTTTGACCGTTGGAAACATTATCAATCACGGTATCGAGAATCGAAGCGTATGCGCCTTTCATGGTTTGCTCTCGGATCATCAGAAGAGATTCGCGCATCGGAATGCCGGCTTTAATTAAAAATGACAATCTTTTTACAAAAAACATCTGATCTTTGTTGTTTATTTTTCTTATTTTCATTCTTGGTTTCATTCGTGAATGACCCTTAAAACTTCTTCAATAGTAGTGACTCCATCTCTCACTTTTCCTAAACCATCTTCCATCATTGTAGTCATGCCATTTCCGATAGCAATTTTTTTTATTTCATCGACCGAAGCTCGGCGCAAAATAGCTTCACGGATTTTATTATCCGCCACTAGAACTTCGTTGATGCATATTCGGCCGAAGTAACCGCTTCCATGGCATGCTTCGCAGCCTTTTCCTTTGTATGTAAAATTATTTTTGACCTTTATTTTTTCCTTGCAGTCTTTGCAAATTTTTCGCACCAACCGCTGCCCGATCGCGATAGAGACCGTGGACGCTACCAAATATTCCGGGATACCCATATCGAGCAATCGCGGCAGGGTAGTCGCGGCATCGCTCGTGTGCAACGTAGAGAGAAGAATATGCCCGGTCAAAGCGGTGTTCACGGCAATGTGCGCGGTTTCAGTGTCCCGAATTTCGCCCACCATAATGATATTCGGATCTTGGCGCAGGATCGAACGAAGGCCGTTGGCGAATGTAAGCCCGAGGCGGGGATTGACTTGTATCTGCTTGATTTCATTGACTGCATATTCGATCGGGTCCTCGATAGTGATGATGGAAACTCCGGGAGAATTAAGCATTTTAATCAAAGTGTACATTGTGGTCGTCTTGCCGCTCCCAGTCGGGCCAGTCGAGAGTATCATTCCATTTGTTTTCTTGATCGCATTTTCTATTTTTTTTCTGTCACTCTCGCTAAAGCCCAAAGTCTCTAAAGAATGTTCGCCGTTTTTGTCGGTCAGCAATCGCAAAACGGCATTTTCTCCGTGGTAAGTCGGGATGATTGAGACTCGGAAATCGATAAATTTCTTGTCGCTAGAGAAAATATAACGGAATCGTCCGTCTTGAGTCGCTTGATGTTCGTCGGTGCGCAATTTAGTTAAAATTTTTATGCGAGAAATAACTTCGTGATTTATTTCTTTGGGAAAAGAATAAATGTCGTGCAGAACACCGTCGATCCGAAATCGAATCCGCACCCGCCCCTCCAGGGGATCAATGTGGATGTCTGATGCCCGGAGTTCGTGAGCTTTTTCAATAAGCTGATCGACCAGATTGATAATAGAAATATTTACTCCATGACCGAGTTCTTTTTTCACATTGTCGAACTCTTGTTTGATAGTCAGATCGTTCATGGGATTGAATAATGAAATTATATAATAAAAATTAGCGCAAGCAATACTGGATTATCCCCTTGACACAAGTGATACACTTTTGATACACTACTTTATATGGCAACAATTAAAAAAAGGGTAAATATTTCATTATCACCAAGTTTAAATATAATGCTTTCTCGCATCGCTAAACGCGACAATATGCCACAAGCGACCAAAGCTGTGTATCTTTTAGGTATTGCTCTCGAGATAGAAGAAGACATGGTTCTGGATAAAATCGCCAGTGGGCGTGATACAAAAAATGCACGATTTTTGAGTCATAAACAGGCCTGGGCATAGATCATCTCATGAGCTATGAAATATTATATATAGATAAAGTTGTTAAAGATGACATTTCGAAAATATCAGGTTCTTACAGAGATCGCATTAAGCTAGCTATTGAAACAAGATTATTAACCAAACCAGACCTATATGGAAAACCTTTACGAAGGTCACTCAAGGGTTATTTAAAATTAAGAGTTGGCGATTATAGAATAGTTTTTCGCATCGAAAATCAAAAAGTTAAAATTTTTGCTATTGCTCATCGCAGGGTAGTATATGAAATTATGAGTGGGAGAATATAATTGCCAAAAAAGAACCTGAAAGAATTTATAAACAGGACACATGGCACACACATTTGCATTTTGTTTCTCTTTGAAATACAATATAACTATGAACAATATGATATTAAAATCAAATTGCGCTATTCTCAGTGAATCAAGTTTATCCAAAGACTGGCTGAGAGAGGAGGAGGAAATAGCATGGCAGAATTTATAAAAGGGGATATCATAGTAGTGCCTTTTCCATTTTCTGATTTATCAGAGATAAAATATGCTTTTTCTTGCATTCCGTTATGGATAGGTTATAATTCTGTTATTAATAAGCTAATATAAAATAAAATTATGAAAAAATATACATTGATTTTGTTTGTTTTAGCCTTTATTTCGTTAGGTATTAACTCTGCTAGTGCAACTCCTTCGGATTATGATTATGACTTTAATATTGCTCCTGGTTGTACCCCGACTTCAGCTTATAGTATGAGCACAGGTTTGCCTTGCCCCACACCAACTTCCACCTTTACTCAAACTCTACGCTATGGCATGACCAACAATGCTGAAGTGACAGAATTGCAGAGATTTTTGATTGCGAAAGGTTATTTACAGGGTACGCCAAATGGTATGCTTTATCAGACAACCCAAGATGCAATCAAAAGATTTCAAGCTGCTCATAGTCTCACTGCCGACGGTGTGGTTGGACTAAGAACCAGAACGGTTCTGAATTCTTTGCAGGGTAATTCTATGAATAATACTCAAACAAATTTCCCATCTTCCTTGCAAACAACAATTAATGTTACTTTTCCTCAGTGGTGCGAAGCCGGTCATTGCGCCTCTCATACTACAGGCTATACAAAAGTTACTGGTAGTCAATATTATATTTGGTCTATTGATAATATATTTGATGATTCCAGTGCCAGTACCCTTAAATCCGCTTTAGTTGATTGTAGTGGAGCATCATGCGTTGTTTCTTATATATTCCCAAGTACATGGAATTGTCAGCCAGGAAGGGGGCACTCGAATTTTTCTCAAACTAGTTGTATTTAGTCACTACCTAAAGTAGCCTCATGGATTGCATTTTATTTGTTTCTGCCCTATAATATACTCATGCGTAAAGTATATATACTTTTGATTTTAGGCGTTTGGGTAGCAATTTTACCCCATCTTGGTTTTCCTTATTTTTGGAAAAATATTTTAACGACTCTTTCCGGATTGGGGATTATTTATGCGAGTTTTGTGATTTATAAAGAATCCCAAATAAAAAAAACTCCAGAAAATAAAACTTTTGATAATTTTTTGGAAAGTAAGTTCGAGAATAAAGTTGATTGATAGTGAAAAATAAATAAAGAAAGAAATATAAAATCTAATTTGATGCAAAAATTCTACAACCGGGGTGCAAAAAACACAATAATTACTTTGGCGGTTTTGGGCGCCTTCCTTTTGGGTATTTACGTTGACTATCACAATCGTCCCGAAATAGACAAAGTTGTGGGTATTTCTAATAAAGAAAACATGGTTGCCGCAGAGGCAGATTTTTCTTCCTTTTGGAAGGTCTGGAACACAATAAATGAAAAATATCCGTCAGCAGACAAAATAACTAATCAAAACAGAGTTTATGGAGCAATCACTGGACTAGTAGGATCACTAGGAGACCCTTACAGCGTATTTTTCAGCCCAGATGACGCAAAGGCTTTTGAAGAGGAAATCGCGGGGAATTTCACCGGTATCGGCATGGAAGTTGGTATAAAAGATAAAATTCTCACCGTTATCGCTCCACTCAAAGACACCCCGGCTTACCGGGCCAACATCAAGCCAGGCGATAAAATTTTACAGATCGACGACACGGTTACTTCAAATTTAGGTATTGAAAAAGCTATCAAGCTAATCCGCGGAGAAAAAGGGACTACCGTCATCCTCACTATTTTTCGGGAAGGGGAGAAAGAACCGAAAGAAATAAAAATAGCGCGAGATGTCATCAATATCCCGACTCTTGATACTGAACTGCGAAAAGATGAAATTTTTGTCATTAAACTTTACAGTTTTTCGGCTAACTCTGCAAACCTTTTCCGCAATGCCATAAAAAGTTTTGTAGAATCGAGAACAGATAAATTGCTGCTCGACTTGCGCGGCAACCCCGGGGGATATTTGGACGCGGCAGTAGATATATCGAGTTGGTTCTTGCCAAAAGGCAAAACGGTTGTAACCGAAGACTATGGCGATGATACTAAGCCCGAGATATTTAGAAGCCGAGGTTATAACATATTCAATGACAAGTTGAAGTTTGTGATCCTAATTGATGGCGGATCCGCTTCAGCTTCGGAAATTGTAGCCGGCGCCATGCAGGACCATGGGCGGGCGAAACTTGTAGGCAACCAAAGCTTTGGTAAAGGTTCGGTGCAGGAAGCTATCAAGGTAACTTCGGATACTCTTTTAAAGATCACCGTGGCTAAATGGCTTACACCGAATGGAACTTCGATATCGGAAAAAGGATTGATGCCGGATTATATTGTGGATTTTGCCCAAGGAGACGCGGTTGAAAAAAAAGATCCACAGTTAGAAAAGGCAGTTGAATTGTTATTAGCTAATTAGACCCCCTTCATGAAAGTAATTTTTTTACGAGATGTGCCAAGAGTGGGCAGAAAAAATGACACCAAGGAGGTTAATGACGGCTATGCGGTAAATTTTTTGCTGCCGAGAAAACTAGCAGTAGTAGCCACGCCGAAAGCGATAACCGAACTCGAACTGCGCCAAAAAGAAATTGCCATCGAAAGGGAGGTGCAAGAGAGCTTGCTACTTAAAAATTTGGAGGCCATCAAAGGCAAAGTCATCACCATCAAGGAAAAAGCTGACGAAAAAGGGCATCTCTTCGCCCAAGTCCACAAAAAAGAAATTATCGAGGCCATGAAGGCGCAAAATCATGCCGATATTGGCGAGGAATTTATTATCCTCGAGAAACCAATCAAGCAAGTAGGGGGGTTTGAAATCCCTATTTCCATTAAGGGCAAAAAGTCCTCGTTTAAACTCATTATAGAAAAAATTTAAATGGATCCCGTACGAAATTTTGCTAAAATAGTTTAATATATGAGTATGGTCAAATTTATTAGTTTAATATTATTTCGTACGGGATGGATTTCTTAAACACATTTCTTATTGGCACGATTGTCGGATTACTGTTGAATTTATTTTTGAGCAGATTTTTTGAGAAGAGAGGTAAGACGACTTGGGCGACCAAAGAGGATGTGTCGAAAATAACAGAGGAAATTAAAAAAATAAAATATGCCCCCGAGGTTATTCCAGTAGAAAACGATTATAATCTAGAAGAAGCGGAGCAGGAATTTTATAATTCCATAGCCGACACTGAAAAAACCAGTACGCCAAAGAATGTTGCAATGCACAGCTAATTACTTTACTCAACTAAAGTAGATGTCTATTACCATAATAGCAACGGCCGTGTCTATTATGGTAATAAAAAAAATTACAGAGAATGCTTCTAAATTACGCTCACTAATTTTTTGACTACTGTCTTACCGTTGAAGGAGGTTTTGCGACGAGAGCCAAATTTGACTATACCACCTTTAAGAGCGAAAAGGGTGTGATCCTTGCCTAGACCGACGTTTACGCCTGGCATGACGTCTGTGCCTCTCTGGCGGACGATAATAGAGCCAGATTGGGCCATTTGGCCATGAGTCAGCTTAATACCTAGGTATTTTGGGTTTGAATCTCTTAAATTTTTGGCGGTACCGCCGGCTTTTCTATGGGCCATGAAATTAGGTTGTAGGTTTTAGTTTATAGGTTATAATAAAAACAACATTGAGAGTATAGCTGAAATCATGGAAAAAATCAAGCCAAAAATAACTAACTGGATTGGGAGCGAAAAGGGGAAAGATATTTTGATAGTTTTGGTCGTTATTTTGGTCGGTTTGGGATCATTTGAATTGGGAAGACTATCAAAGCAAAATAGCTCTTCCGGTATAAAGATCGAATATCCTAATAAAGACCCTGGCCAGACGGAGACCCAAACGGCAAATGCAGTCTCGGTTGTAAATAATATTCCCAAAACAACTTCTACTGCAAACACCATAAAAACTTTTTTCGCTTCTAATCGCGGGACAAAATATTATTCAATAGGATGTTCGGGCGGCAAAACTATCAAACAAGAAAATAGAGTCTACTTCACCACCAAAGAAGAGGCCGAGCGGGCAGGGTATACGCTTTCAAGCTCGTGCAGATAAAATATAGGCGTGTCCCACAATATATGTTTGCGACATCCTATATCGCAAACATAGCGCAGATTGTACGATCATTAAAATGTCGCACAATCTGCTTTATACTACTTCACACTATTAAATAGATCCTTGAACCAATCCAAGGCCTTTTTGAGCCAGCCGATGACATCAATCCAGGTTAAGTGGAAGTAATCTAAAATGCCGGAGAAAGTGATACCAAAATATCGCATCAAAAGAAGCGCAACGACAATTATAATTATAATTTTTAAAAATCCGCTTTGTTTATTTTTTATTTTATTTAGCATAGTTTTTATTTTATCCGGTAGTGAGACTTTTTGCAAAGTTCTACTACCGGATTTTATCATATTTTTAAGGAGATGGTATGTATGGAGGCAAATAATACATCGGGTCGAGATAGGCATTGATGGCGGCAATCGGCTGCTTTAGGATCTTTCCGGGACAAGATATACTCGGCACTGTGGATATCTGCACTGCGCCAGAAGCGTATAAGGAAACATGCAAATGTGGCCCGGTGACTCGGCCAGTACCTCCGGTATAGCCGACCACTTCCCCTCTTGACACTTTTTGTCCTTCTCTGACGCGGATCAGAGAAAGATGCCCAAAGGTGCTTGAGAGGCCATTATTGTATTCAATAAAAATCCATTTACCGAAAGAGACTCCGGAGCAGCTCGTATCCGTATCGCCAACTCCTTTCACTATTCCTTCGGCCATAGAATAAATCGGCAATGGGGTGCGAGCTCGAAAATCCGTGCCAGAATGTCCGCTCGTATAAGTGCGGTGAGGTCCGGTTTTGGCTCCAAATTCTTGAGTCACAAAAACTTTATCGAGCGGCCAGGAAAGCACTCCGGCCGAAGGAAGTTTTGAAGGATCAAGGATGAATTGCAACTGGGCTTCATAATCTCGCAATTCTTTTTCAAAGGCTAACTTCTTAGCTATTTGTTCCTTTAATAATTTTTGATAATTAGCTTCGTTGTTTTTGGTTTCTTTTAGAAGTTTATTTTTTTCATTGGTATTTTGGATAACTATTTTCTGTTGGTCCGAAAGTTTAGATTTAAGTAGAACAAGTTCATTTTTTGCATCTATAGTTTCTGCTCGAGTATCCTCTAGCTCGCCTTTGATTAGTTTTAATTTATTTACATCTTCAATGATTTTTTCCCGAACAGTGGCAATGTTGTCTATATCATTCCAAATAACCGAAAAATCATTTTCGGAGAGCAAAGTTTCAAGCAGGCTACCTTGTTCAAATTCATTAGTGTTTCTAATACCCGCTGAAATAGAATCTACGCCATTGGCAATAGAATTTTGTTTATTGCCTATATCAGAACTTAAATCTTGTATTTTAAAATTTGTTTTATCAATTTTCTTTTGAGTTATACTTATATCCGCTACTAGTTTTTTCCTGGTCAGATCCAGTTCTTGGATTGATTTGCTTAAAGAATTTTTTTGCTGTCCGATATTAGTGAGCTCCGCTTGATAAATTTTTATTTCTTCTTCCAGTTTGGTAATATCAGAGTCCTTTTGGCTTATTTTATTTTGCAGTTCCTGCGCCGTTTGCGCATAAGAAAAAAACGCGGGAATAAATAATAAAATTCCCAAAAATATCACCACTAGCCAGAGCTTTAGACTCTGGTAAGAGTCTAAAGCTCTGGCTCTATTCAATAGCTTTTTGTAGGCGGGATAAAGTTTCATTTTTTCCTAAAATAGAAGCTATTAAAAATGGGTCGGGGGATTTGTCGGCTCCGGAGAGAGCATAGCGCACCGGGTGCAATAGCTCTCCCCTACTCTCTAAATTATTTGCAATTTCCATTAAAGCAGTTTTTACATTTTCGGCGGTAAAATTATTTTTATTTAAACTTTTCAGAACTGTGATCGCTAATTTTAAATTTTCCGAAATTTTTTCCGGAGCGGTTTTTTTGTACAAAATTTTTTCTTTGAATTTATTTTTATCTATCTCGAGCGTCTTAGAAAATAAATCTAACTCCCCTCTCGTAACCATTGCTTTGACATCGCCCCATTTGGAAATTCGCTCAAAAATAACCGGAATTAATTTCGGATTTTTAATTTTCTCGGGCAACAATTCTAAAATATTTTTTTTTATTTCTTCTTGCGGCAGCCTTTTCATATGCTCTTTATTGAACCAATCCAGCTTTACATCATTCCACATGGCTCCAGAACGCTGAATCTTACTCAAATCAAAGACTTGGATTAATTCTGCCCGGCTGTACACTTCTTTTTCTCCTCCGGGATTAAAACCCAAGAAGGCCAGGTAGTTGATCATGGCGCCGGCCAAGTATCCTTCTTTTTCATAATCCAAAATATCTTTGGCGCCGTCGCGCTTGCTTAGTTTTTTATTTCCACCTTCTCCTAATATCGGAGGAGTGGTCACGAAAATAGGCGGAGCAACTTCGAGTGCTTGATACACAGATAAAAATTTCGGCGTCGAAGAAATAAACTCTTGTCCGCGTACGACGTGCGTGACCTGCATTTCGATATCGTCCACTATATGCGCAAAATTATAAGTCGGATATCCGTCGCTCTTGATCAAAATAAAATCATCTAGCGCTTCTTCTCCGGCAGACAAATCGCCCTGCACCAGATCATTCCATTTAAAACTTTTTATTTCCGGAACTTTAAAACGAAGCGGTCTGGTGCCATCCCAAACCCCAAAATCAGCCGGCCGATGCTCTCGGTATAAAAAAGGTTTTTTATTTGCCTGTGCCTCTTGCCTAAATTTTTCAACTTCTTCTTCGGTGTAAGGATCAGGATAAGCATGGCCTTTTTTAATCAAAATCTCTGCATATTTTTTATAAATATCTAATCTTTCTGACTGAATATAGGGCGCATGAGGCCCGCCTACGTCCGGTCCCTGGTCCCAATTTAAACCCAGCCACTTGAGAGATTTTTGAATATGGTCAATTGAACCCGCCACTTCCCTCTCCTTGTCCGTGTCTTCAATCCGCAGGATAAAAATTCCGTTATTTTTGCGAGCCCAAAGCCAGGCATAAAGAGCCGTTCGAATGTTTCCCACATGAATAAAACCCGTCGGGCTAGGCGCAAATCTGGTTACAATTTTTGTATCTGACATTCTTATATAATAGCATAAAAAATTTATCCCTCATGGCTCAAAGCGATATCTACCAAGGCCTGGGCGATTTTGGTGGCCGCCTCGGGTTTATTGAACGCTTTGGCATTCTGCGCCATAGCGGCATAGACCTTTTTATCTTCAATTATTCTTTCCACTTCTTCGCTTAAAATATTCCCAGTCATATTCATCTCCTCGATTACAGTACAAGCTCCGACTCGTGCATAATTGAACGCATTTTTTCTTTGATGATCCAAGTTGGAATTGGTTATCGGTATCAAAATTGACGGTACGCCCCATGACGCTATTTCAAACAGCATCGAGCCGGCTCGGGATATAATAATAGTCGCCGCGCCGGCCGCCATTTTGAGCGAAATGGAATTGAGAAAAGACATCGAAGTATATCTGGATTTATATTGATTATCCGTCAACACAACTTCGGCCATATCCGTAACTGTTTTAAAATTCCGGACTCCTGTTTGGTGAATAATCTGATAATTATTAACAAACCGAGATAAGGCATCTAACACAGTATTATTGATAAGTTCCGCACCCTGTGATCCGCCCAAGATCAAAATCACTGGTAGACTTTCTTCTAATTTAAAATAATCCAGCGCTTCGCGCCGATTAGCTGGATATTCTATTTCCGCTCGAATCGGTTGGCCAGTCCAAGCAACTCGCTTTTTGGGGAAATAATCGGCAGCCTCAATAAAAGACACAGCGATTTTTTTGGCAAAACGCCCAGCCCACTTGTTTACCCGTCCGGGAGCAGAGTCGGATTCGTGGATCACCACCGGAATCTGCCAAATAAATGCGGCTATAATTGTCGGTAGTGACACATAGCCGCCCTTGCCGAAAACCACGTCCGGATAAATAGAAAACATTTTGTAGATTGCATTTAAAGTGCCTAAGAAAATTTTAAAGATGTCGAGAAAATTTAAGAAGAAACTTTTCAGGGTTACATGAGTACGCATTTTGCCAGTTTTAATTTCTTCAAAGGTAAGAGCATTTTCAAAAAGCATTTCCTTGTCATAAGGGCTATCGGAAATGTAATAGAGTTTGCCTCCAAGGATATTTTCGTGGTCGATTATTTGATTGACCCGTTCGGCAACGGCGATAATCGGGTAAAAGTGCCCGCCTGTTCCTCCGCCTGTAAAAACAATTTTCATCCCGTACGAAATAGGACGCGTACGCTTACGCTTGTTCGTCCTTTTTATTATTTATAATATATTTAATCAATTTCATAATTTTTTTTATTTTCTATGCGTCCGCGATTTCGTTCGGGATTCATTTCCTTATAGAAAATTTCGATATATGGAGCACCATGCCGATCGCTGTAAGATACACCATGAGTGAAGTGCCTCCGAGGCTCATAAATGGCAGCGGTACTCCGGTCAAAGGGAAAACTCCGGTGATCGACGCAATGTGCATAAAGGACTGCGCGATAATCAGTATAACAATTCCCGAAACTAAAAGTCTACTAAAGGCATCCGGAGAATTATTGGCAATCCGAAACCCTCGCAAAGCAAAAAGCAAATAAAGAAATATCGTTCCAAACGCTCCGACAAAACCAAATTCTTCTCCCAAAACGGCAAAAATGGAATCCCCCTGCGGTTCCGGCAGATAACTGAATTTTTGGATGCTTTGCCCGAATCCGCGCCCGAATATTTTTCCGCTTCCGAGAGCAATAAGCGACTGCTGAATTTGATATGAAGACCCGCGCGGATCAGCCGACGGGTCAATAAAAGTTTTTACCCGCTCTTGCAGATATGGCGTAAAGAAAATTAGAGCTCCTAAAAGAAATACCGCCCCCAACCCAACACCCAAAATGTATTTAAAAGGAACTCCAGAAATAAATAACATACCGATGCCGGTTGTCGCAATTAAAATAAAGCTTTTAATGTCGGGCTGTTTAAATAATATAAGAGCGATAATCGCCAGCATTATGCCAAACGGAAAGATTCCAAATTTAAAATCCTGCACCCTATTTTTTGCCCATGATAACCAGGATGCAAAATAAATAACAAATCCAAATTTTAAAAACTCCACCGGCTGAAAAGAAAAACCGCCTATCTCTATCCATCTCTGCGCTCCTCCATGGCGAAAACCCAAGTGCGGGATAAAAACCGCAGCGGTTATAAGGATGGAAGCTAAAAAAATAAATAAGGAATATTTGCGCCAGAATTTGTAAGGAATTTTTAAACAAAGATACATGCCGACCAATCCTAAACCTAATCCGAGAACCAGCTGGCTGAAGAGCACGGAGTAAAAAAGTTTTTCATTTTTAGCCAAAACTCCCAAAGAGGCCGAGATAAATATCAACACTCCGAGAGAAAGCAATAGGCCAACGATTATCAAAAAAAATCTGTCAATTTTATTTTCTCTGGTTGTCATTATATTATTTTGGTGTTATCTGCTGATAACCGCTAAAATTATACCGATAATGGCAAAGAGGGTAGAAAAAATCCAAAAGCGCATCGTCACTTTGTAGGGAGACCAGCCGATCGCTTCAAAATGATGATGTAGTGGAGCCAGTCGGAATAATCTTTTGCCGCCTCTTAACTTTTTGGAAGCTATTTGCAAAATAACCGAAAGAGAAGTAAGAACAAGCGGCAGAGCGACAACCGGTAGGATTAAAACCGAGTCAGTTAAAAATGCCAAAGTCGCCAAAGTGAGAGTAAGCCCCATGATTCCCGTCTCCCCCATGTAAAATCTAGCTGGCGGAATATTAAACCACAAAAAAGCCAAAATTGCTCCAGTGATAACTCCCGCAAAAGCGGCGATGTCCATCTGATGGTTGACATAGGCTATTGCCGAATACGCGCCAAAAATAGAGGCCAAGACTCCTCCAGAGAGTCCGTCGATGCCGTCAATCACCCCGCCAGAGAAAGTGGCTAGCGCGACTATAATAAAAAATGGAATGATCAAAATATCTAAATTAATATCTCCTCCAAAAGGAATATGGATCGAGGTCAAACCTAGTTTATAAAAAAACCAAAGACCGATAAAAAGAGACATAAAAGCGATAATGAAAATTTTCCATTTGCGCCAAGACTTATCATCGCGGGCAAATTTGCCAGTGCCGTAAATTTGAATAAAATCATCCCACAGTCCGATGAGCGACCCGATCAAAAGGGTGAAAAGAGGTATCAAAGTTTGATTGCGGCTCAAGAAATTCAATTCAGTACTGTTCGCCCCCGGAAAAAAAATAGACACTAAATAAAAAATAAGAACGGTTGTTAAAACAGAAATCCAGATGATTATTCCCCCCACTCGCGGAGTTTTCAATTCTTCTTTTTCATTATTTATTTTTTGAAAGTCAGAATTAGTAGCCCCGATACTTCGCGAATATTTTTTCCACATTTTATATTTATAAAAAAAATGAGTGGCAAATGGCGTAAAAAAAAGTCCTAAAAAGAAGGCTACAGCCGTCGGCATAAAAATTTTAACTAAGTTAAAATACATAACACGTTATTATATCATTTTTTGATTAAAATACACCAATATGTTATTGTTTTCGAGTGAATCCCGTACGAAATCCTTCTAAGAAAGTCTCGTATATGGATAAATCAATTTATTAATTTTAAATAATTTCGTACGGGATGAATAAACATATTTCCACAATTATATTGTGCCTTGCCTTATTCTCTCTCGTGTTTATTGTTTTTATGCCCTATTTCACTTCATCTTTTTTGGACTTGCGGCAAGAAAAAGAAAACGAAGCGAAGTATCAGAAATTTTTACTGGAACAGCGTCTAAAAGCAGAAGCTAAACAAAAAATTTATCTAACTGGTAAATTTGATCCGGCGCAAAGAAAAGATTTTGTTCTGATACCACCTCAATATCTAATCGAACAAATGAATCAAAACAAAATGTATTTAAGACAAGAAACCTTGAGTGCTTTTCTAAAAATGGCAGAAGCAGCTAATGGGGATAAAATTGATTTACAGATAGCTTCCGCGACCAGAAATTTTGATTATCAAAAAGACCTATGGGAGAAAAAATGGACAGGATTCACAATTGTGGAAGGAAAAGATTTATCGAAAAGCATTCCAGATGGACAAGAGAGATTTAAAAAAATATTAGAATATAGCGCTGCCCCTGGCATATCCAGGCATCACTGGGGCACTGATATAGATATAAATAACGCAAATTCTGCTTATTTTGAAACTACGAACGGAAAAAAAGTATATGAATGGCTCGTAACCAATGCGCCAAGTTTTGGTTTCTGTCAAACTTACACCATAAAAGGCCAAGAAAGACCAACTGGCTACAACGAAGAAAAATGGCACTGGTCTTACCTTCCGCTTTCCCAAAATTTCACGGAGGAATATAAAAGACTAATCAAAGATGAAGACATCAAAGGATTTTTGGGAGATGAATATTCCTCGCAATTAAATTTAATTAATAATTACGTACTGGGCATTAATCCGGACTGCCTTTAATCTCGAATCTTGTGTACGTCAATATAGCATAATGGACGCGGCCGCTTCTATTACGCTATCTCAATATACTTCCTGCTGATAACATTTTTCGCAATAAACTATCTCCGGGCGATTTGAGGCATACGACGTTTCTATATCTTTACCACATTTCACACATGATCTATTGTAAATCATCATCGGATTCAGTTGCTTTATACGAGCTCTGTCTCGGCATAGCGGACAATGATCTGGAATTGGTAAATTAAAGCGACGTAAAAAAGTTAATTCTTTTTGGATAATTTGATAATTTTTTCCGCAATTTATGCATTTCAAAATAGCCTTTAAAATATCATCTTTCACGTCTTTGATATGTTTTGGAACTTCCATGGTCGCATCTTTGTATTTACGCAAATCCGGATCACGCCAATTTAAACCCTTTTTAATTGCTTCATCCTTCGTTACCGGAATCCATTCATATGCTGTTGATTCATTGTACGCCCATGGAGACATCTCTGCCGGCAACATCTCTCCATATTCATAAACTCTACCAAGTTTATCTTCATATGGAACATCTGTCATATGTTTTTTGATTTTCGGGATTAATTTTTTTATATTCCTCTTTCGAGTACTGTTTATTTTAAATGCAATACTCCCCTTTTGGAATATTTACGCAACCAAACATATTTTCGCTGTGGTGAACACCAAAACAATATTCAGTATTGTGGTTTGTATAATTCCACGCGCTAAATTTCACATCATTAGAATCAAGACCACACCAACAACATTCATACATCAACTCCGAATTATCGCCAAACAACGACCAGTCGTATGATGAAGAAGCTGGTCCAACTTTCAAACATTGACAGTATCGCAAATCAAGACCATTGCTAAGCATATATGAATCATGCACATTTTTTGAGTTGAAAATATATTCTCCAGAAACATTTGTATTTTTCACACCATGAAATTGCCTTCTCGGCTGTGTCTTCATGAATTTCTCCGTCTGCATTTCGAAATTCCTTATATTTTCTTTTGTTCCAAAATCAAACTCTTTCAACTTTTTCTGATACTCTTCCCTACTATATTGCTGATTAAATATACAATATTGCTTCATGTGGAGATTGATACAGCCGACACAATCCGAACAGCCGACTAGATCACGTGAAAACCAAACAGAATGGCACTCTGCGCAATTTTGTGAAAAAAATACTTGGTAGCATTTATTTATATTAGTAGATCCAAAACAAAGTTCCGAGTGGTTTAAAAAAGAACAATCAAATGACTGTTTGCCATCAACAACAGTATTCAAATATGCACAATCTTCACCACCGGTGATGCGAAAACAGAGATAACAATCTTTACACTCTGAAGCTGCGTTGCAATAATCGCTGCGAACCATTCTTGAATGCTCAGTAGCCAAGGAAGCATGTGGCACTTCCAACATAAGCTCTTTAAATTGTTCAAGAAATGGTCTATTCCAATCAATTTCTTTGCCATAACTTTTTGGATCCCATTTGTCTCCCCACCAGATGTCTTGACGATAAACTTTATACGGGGAATCAGCATGATAAGCACTAAATATCATCTCTCCAGTAAAATCACATTTTCTTTTGTAAAGAATTCTATATCCCTGCCAATTCATTCTGCGTACCATTCTACATGCGGGGCACCATGTCGGCGGCGGCACTTTGATTTTTTCATAAAAATTAAAATCTTCCGGCTCTACAATAAAATTGCCTTTACAGTTCTGACACACCACATTTTGTGATTTATACTCCATAACTTTTTACAGCCTGCCCCGTACGAAGCTTTGCTTTCGTTCGGGGTTTTGACAATTTTTAGTTTCTTGATTCATAAATTCACCTCACCCCTTTCTTTCCCCTCTCCTTGGCAAAGAGAGGGCTAGGGAGAGGTCTTTTCCTCTAAACTTTTCGCGGCAATATTAATAGAGTTACTAACTTCGACAAAGTCTGGCAATTCTTCTATAGATTTGATGCCCATATAGGAGAGAAGTTCAAAACTCGGGCGATAAATGTAGCGCCGAGCGTCTTTGGGGTCGGTGATTTTTTCTACTAGCCCTCGGATAGACAGCGCTCGCAAAGTAAAACTCGAATTCACTCCCCTTATATAATCAATCTCCGCCCGGCTCACTCCATTTTTATACAGCACGATCGAGAGCGTCTCCAGACTCGCCTTGGAAAGATCTTTATTCAACTCTTCTTTTTGTAAATTTTCAATCAGATCAGACAACTCCGGTGCTGTGCCAAGCATAACTTCCTTTTCTTTTTCCAGCAATACAATTCCTCTCTCTTTTAAATTTTCTTTTAATTTTTCTACGGCTTCGTTTATTTCCGCCTCGCCCACTTTTAAGACTTCCGCCAGGCGCTTGCGAGACATCGGCTCCCCTTTCCAAAACAAGATAGCTTCGATTTTTGATTCTAAATTCATATCTCTTTACTAATAATAATATCCCCTTTATCAATCTCTTGCGCAGCATCCACAATCCCCTGTCGGACAAGTTCTAGTAATGCCAAAAATCCTACGATCGCGGTTACTTTCTCTTCGCGAGTAACTATTTTCCCATGCAAATCTTTGAAGCTCATTTTAATTGAACTTTTTATTCGTTCAGTAAGTCGGTCTATCATTTCTTCGATGCTGATAACTTTTTGTACTTCCACTTCAGGCAGAAATATTTTCTTAGGCATCGCGTCCAACACTTCGCGAGCGAAACCCATCATGCTACTTTTGGTAATTTGCTCATCTGGCAAAAATACCAGGACATTGCTCTTTCGCTCGAGCGGCGCAAAAACTATTTTTTCCCCGAACATATTTTTTATATTGCTTCCCAATTTTGTAAAAAGTTCATAAAGTCGCAACCGTTCTTCCAGACTTTTTATATCCCCTTCTTCTTCTCTGGTCAGGTCCAGATTTGGCAGAAGTGATTTCGATTTGATTAAAATCAGAGTTGAAGCCACTACCACGAAACTAGCAATTTCCGCCGGTGCAATCGAACCAGAGCCGCCCAATTTATTCATATACTGGAGGTAGTCCTCCGTCACGGTCGCAAGCGTTACATCATTGATAAAAAGTTTGCGTTTTTCTATCAATTCTAAAAGTAACCTAAACGGACCTTCAAAACCGACTGTTTTTATAGTATAACTCTGCTGATTTTCGCTTTCCATCCTTATATGCTAACATTTCTTTATGCAAAAGAAAAATAACAAAAAAAATCCGCAAAGTGTCCGGCTGTTAAAAAATGTCATCCCTATCGAGTACGATATTCAATTGCGCCCGGATTTGAAGAATTTTACTTTTGAAGGCGTTGAGACCATAAACCTTTCTGTTTTGAAACCGACAAAGATATTAACTCTACATTCCAAAGAATTGGAAATCGAAACTGCCGAAGTCGGACTTAGGCAAGGTAAAGTCTTCGCCAAAATTTCTTACAATAAAAAAAATGAAACTGCAACTTTTGTTTTTCCGAAAATTATTTCAGCAGAAAAAAACCGAAAAATAAAATTAACTCTTGTCTTTAAAGGCATCCTAAACGACAAAATGCGCGGATTTTATCGAAGCAAATATAATGTCCGAGAAAAAGAGTATTACATGGCTACGACCCAGTTTGAAGCCACGGACGCCAGGCGCGCCTTCCCCTGCTTTGACGAACCAGCGCACAAAGCCGTCTTTAATGTTTCTTTAATTATTCCAAAAGGCAAAACCGCTATTTCCAACACTTTGCCGGTTTCTGTCTTGGAACACGAAGCAGGTTACGAAATTGTAAAATTCTCGCCGACACCTAAAATGTCCACTTACCTTCTCGCCTTCCTGATCGGTGATTTTGAATATATTGAATCTAAAACAAAAAATAATATCCAAGTGCGCGTCTTCACTACTCCCGGAAAAAAACACCAAGCGGAGTTTGCCCTCGACTGCGCCGTGAAAACTTTAGAATTTTACGAAAAATATTTCGGCATCGCTTATCCCCTGCCCGTTCTCTATATGATCGCCATTCCGGATTTTACTTCGGGTGCGATGGAAAACTGGGGCGCGATTACTTATCGCGAGAGTGCGCTATTGGTGGATGAAGATCACTCGTCGCTAGGAAATAAACAATGGGTCGTCTTGGTCATCGCCCACGAGATCGCGCACCAATGGTTCGGCAACTTGGTGACGATGGAATGGTGGACGCACCTGTGGCTCAACGAAGGTTTTGCTTCATATATTGAATACCTGGCTGTGGACAAACTTTTCCCGAAATGGGACATTTGGACGCAATTTTCTACCAATGAACTCGGCACTGCGCTCCGACTCGACTCTCTCCTCCACACCCATCCGATTGAAATTCCAGTGCACCATCCGGATGAAATCGGCGAAATATTCGACGAAGTTTCCTATTCCAAAGGCGCCGCCGTCATCCGCATGCTGGCAGACTATTTAGGCGAAAAAGATTTTCGAGATGGGCTAAGATATTACCTAAAAAAGCATAGCTATAAAAATACCGAAACCGTCCATCTCTGGCAGGCTTTTGAAAAAATTTCTAAAAAACCCGTTGCCAAAATAATGCATAATTGGATAAGCAAAGGCGGCTATCCGGTCGTCAAAGCGAGCATGGTAAATAACAAGCTAAATTTATCGCAAGAGAGATTTTTTGCTAGTCCAATTTCAAAAGCAAAAACTAAAGATAGGACAGTTTGGCAAATACCTATTCGAAATTCGTCGAAGGTACAGTTTTTACGAAACATTGCGCAGGCTGACGAGCCGAGCATAGCAAAAAATCAGCAGATTTTTATGCGTGTTGGGAAAAAACTTGTACCGAGAAAGAATTTCGAATGGCTAAAAATAAATTTCGGCGAAGCGGGATTTTATCGGACTGCTTATTCTCCCGAACTTTTGGAAAAATTAAAACTGCCAGTCGAAAAAAAATTACTATCTGCTCGCGACCGGCTCGGCATCATCCGCGACCTTTTTGCCCTGGCCGAAGCCGGCACTATCCCAACGACGGACGCCCTTGAATTTTTATCTGCTTACAAAAACGAAGACAATTATACTGTTTGGCTAGAAATTGCGCTTGGTTTGGGACGACTCGAAACACTCTTGGCTCGAGAAAATCATAAAGGTAATTTGAATAAAGTTATTCTTGAATTATTTTCACCCCTTTTCGCGCAACTTGGTTGGAATAAAAAAGAAAAAGAGCTTCACACAGATACATTACTACGTTCACTGGTCATCTCTAGACTTGGAAGATCAGGACATAAAGAAATCATAACACAAGCAAAAAATAAATTTATCACCGGCAAGATTCATGCAGATATTAGAGGAGCTATATATACGACTGTGGGATCCTCGGGCGGTATGAAAGAATATCAAACTTTCATAAAAAAATACCGAGAAGAAACATTGCATGAAGAAAAAAACAGAATGGGCGGAGCTTTGGGAGATTTCCGTGATCCAAAAATATTACAACTCGCCTGCAAATTTGCCTTTTCAGAAAGCGTTCGCAAACAAGACACCATCGGCATTATTTCGTCAGTCGGAACAAATCCCCTCGGCCACGACATCTGGCTTAATTTTGTGAAAAAGAATTGGAAAACGCTCGTCACCCGCTATGGCGACGGCGGACACACCCTCCAGAGATTGGTCAAAGCCATCTCCGGCAGCGCCGAAGAGAAACATTTAAAATCATTTAAAAAATTCTTCGCAACTCACGATGCCCCGGGAGCCAAGCGCGCGATTCAGCAAGTCCTTGAACGCCTCGAGGGTAATATTGCGTGGTTGAAAAGGGATGGAAAAAAGATAAAAGAGTTTCTGGAAAATAACGCGGCGCCGGGGAGGTAAAACCACCCGGCGCCTTCACATCAAATCCCTAGTAACTGCGGTGATTCCGAAACCACCAATCTACTAGCGGACGGAAAACCAAAACCAGGAACAGAAATCCAACATAGAGCCAGCATGTAAATGGACTCTCGCTGAATTCCACCTGGATTGATTTTACCCACGTAGGTTTTTTCATACTCCAATAACTTTGAGTTATCTTGCTCTACGCCTCAGGTTGCTAGCCCAAAGAGAGCCAGAGTCGAAAGAGGAACCTTAAGAATAAGTCTGCCATATAGCAACACTTTTGTCAACCTATCCCCCCGAATTCAGGTATGGATTTTGGGTAAAATAATTATCTCAACCTCATTCTTTACTTTACTTGACGAAAGTACTTTAGTTTGATAAAGTAGAGGAATATAAGCATGGGTAAAGGAACAAATGATAATACAAGGGTAAAAACTGTCCGATTGATCAAAGAAATCGGGTCGGATACGGATTGGTACACCAAAGAAAATAAGCAGCTGGTGGCTGGTATTTTGGCGCTCCAAAATGAAAACGAGGCCAAAAGATTCCTGCGCGACCTAATGACTCCGATCGAGATCAAAGAATTTTCCAATCGTTTAGAAGCCGCTCGCCTGCTTTCGGAGGATATGCAATACAATGCCATAAGCGAAAGAACCGGCCTGTCCTCGTCCACGATTGCCCGTATTGCCAAGTGGCTCGGCGGATCTCTCGGCGGGTATCGCTTAGTTTTAGCTCGTCTATCAAAGCATCCTCACAACCGAACTAGAGAGTCGGTTGGTGATCGTATTTGATTTTTCTATCAATAATGCAATTACAAACGGGCTCTCGAGTTGAGTGTCCGTTTTTCGTTGCCGTGATTGCGGATGAACGAAAAATTGTTCTTTGTGTGGTGGCACATTGACAACTGAATAGTTAACCAAAAAATGAAAGGAAAGTGCGCATCACTTTTTCGGTGACAAGCAACAATAGAAAGGAAAAAATGAAAAAATACACTATTCCCCCCAATCTCTTACTTTACTTCATCCTCGGTGTGCCTTGTTTCTTCTTAGCGGAAGGAATGATGTACATCTTCTACGATCATGCAGGAAAAGTTCCACCATTGTGGGCATTTGCTGTGGCATTAATCCTGTCTACATTTCTTCTTCTGTTCTCCCTCGCTATCTTGTTTTTTCTCTTTGCCATCTTTTATGCCATTTGCTGTGGCATGATCGTTTGGATCGGAGAAAAATTGAAGCCCTGCGAAAAATCACCAAACGGAAGACACAAATGGGAAGAAGTTGAGGAAGATCGCACAAGGAGAACAGACTGGGGCTGTATCCCTGGCACATACTGTGCTCATTGTGGAGAAAGGAAAAAGGCCTAAATCGCGCTGGCCACGCAACATCTGGGCGGAGATCGTCTGAAACACGACCCGCCCTTTTTGATTTCACCTAACTACAAAATACCATAATAGCAACGGCCGTTGCTATTATGGTATTTAATCTTTTTTACTTAATTTTAGTTATGCGCTTCATTAACTAAAAATATCACATAGAAAACCTACGCTCCTTTGTCTTTGAGCGCATCGGTTAAGAGACCCGCTTGCAGAGCGAAGGCTTGCTCGGCGTCTTTGACTCCGGTCTGCAGGGTTAATTCTTTCGTTAAAATGCGAGCAATATGTTGAGTTAATTGTTCGTCATTTTTCTGGTAGGTGCGATAGAGAGGATGATCAAGATTAATATAAATGACACCGCTTGCAATCATGGATTCATCATCTCCGCCCAAATGTTCCAGACGCACCGCGATGTCTAGATTGGCGACTTTCAGCGTCCGCACCACAGATTTGTTTCCTAAAATGGCGCTTGGCCTCCCTCTCCCTTTTTTCTTTTCTTTATTCTCTGCAAGCCGTTTTTGAATTTCTGGATCAAGATTGGTTTGGAAATCTAAAAACTCTGCTTTGGAAATTTCATAACCATCGCTGGTTTTAGAAAATTCAGATAAAGCGGCTTCGCCCATCGGCACCTGAACTCCCGGAAAGGCATTTTTAAAATTTTTCATGGCTTTTCCTATTTTAAAAAGAGCGTCTTTGAGCACTTTGGAGGCCTGAATATTGGCTTTAACATCTCCTTCTTGCCGCAGGATGTGCAACACTTTGGCTATTTCTTTTTTTATTAAATCCGAAAAAATAACATACTCTGGTGTATCTCGCAAAAAGTCATCCCGACTGCTGGTAATAGGCAAGAAGTCGGCGTTGATTTTGCCGGTAATTCTAGTTACGCCCCATTTGCGAGAAGTTTCCAATCCGAAAGTTTCGTATTTCACCAAGACACCTTTAACTAAAACAGCGATGCCTATTTTCTCGCTTCTGTGATTGACTGGGCTTACAATAATTTGTCCGCTCACGATGCCGTATGGAGTAATATGATGGAAAGGCAATTGTCTTCCTACGACAATATTGTCAGTAACCTTTTCTCCATTCAAAAATACCGAGAAGTTCGGCGTGTTGATCGGTGTGCGTTCAGCCAAATAACGACGGACTTTCGGCAATTGAAATTGACTGTCAACATTCCGTAAGATAATAATGGTACCATTGCCCTTGGCTGTGTTTTTCGTCAGTATATCTATGTTGACGTGCCAGTCTTGGTGCCGTGACCAAACTTCTTTGTCAAACACTAATCGCGCTCGAAAATCTCCCCGCTCCGTTTCCACAATAAATTCCTTACAACTAGACAACACCGCGAATTTACCAATACCAAACTCACCTATTCTTTGTCTGCTAAATATCGGGCTTTTTTCGTGATCTTTTTTAAACGAAGAACCAATGGTAAAATACTGACCCAAACCTTTTTCATCCATGCCGCTGCCATTATCGGCAACAGTTATGGCGTCGGGTAAAATATCAATTCTTACTTCTGTCGCATCGGCATCGTAGGCGTTATTTACCAACTCGCGCAAGAAACTCATTTTTTCTGTATAGAGTTTTTCGCCAATAGTCACTAAATGACTTTTATCGATAGTAATGGGAATGTGTTTTTGTTTACTCGTTTCTAAATTTTCCATACAAGCAGTGTAGTGAAACTACTTAAAAAATCAAGCTGAAATTTTTTTAATTATACGCATCAATTTTGGCGGCCATGATGAAATCATTTTCGGACAGTCCGCCGATGGCGTGCGTAGTAAGTTCTAGGAGGACTTTGTTGTAATGAATGTGAATGTCTGGATGATGGCCTTCTTCTTCGGCTATGTCGGCAACTCTCTCCACAAAATTTATCGCTCCGATGAAATCCTGAAATTTAAATTCTTTGGAAATCTTTTTAGCGTCTTGGTCTAATGCCCAGCCCGGAATTTCATCCAAATAATCTTGTGCATCTGCTCTGCCAAGCGGTTTGATATTTTTATCCTCGCACGGTACACATTTTTTCTTCAACAAATTTTTTTTGTCAGTCATATTTTTGTTACGTAATTAAATACGTAATTAATTACGTAATGCTTTCACGCAACCTAGCAATCTGGTAAATACTAAAAACCAACACGATCGCCGCGAGCCATTGAGACGGAGCTAGAACAGTATGGTTGACGATAAAATCTAATAAAATGGCAACAAAAGGAAACGTCAGTTCCAGAATGGTAGAAATATGCACCGGGGTTTTAGCCAGCCCTTTGTAATAAATCAAAAGTGCCACCATGCCGGTCGAGACAGCAATAAGCGCCAGTAATCCAAATTGCGAAGTAGTCGGCGCGGATAAACTCGATCCCTTGCCAAACAAAAAGAGGACAGGCAGAGCGACTATTATTGTGACTAAAAATCTATAAAAAGTACTAACTTTAAAATCCACCCCGTTAGAAGTAGCCGCGCCGCGGTCCGAAGGACTCGCGGCAAAGTCGCGAGCGCGACTTCTAACGGGGTCCACTTTTCCTAAAAGCATTTTGGAAAAGGTGGTGGAAGAGCCCCAGGCAAATGCGGCACCGAGCGCATAGAGCGCCGCAATCAGAGTCTCTTTGCCTCCCCCGCCAGCCGAGAAATCAACATATCCATTTTTGAAAGTTACGAAATAAGCGGCAATGATGGCGAGCACGGCCCATTTGACATATCGCTGATCGAGTTTTTCCTTCAAAAAAATTCTGGCCGAAGTGATGGCAAAGATTGGCTGAAGTTTCTGCAACAAAAAGACGACGGATATGGTAATAAAATGCACTTTGCCGAGCGCAGTCGTAAACCATAAAGTCCCGAAAAGCCCGCTTAAAATCGCGATCAAAACTACCAGCCACCATTCGCGCTTGGTTAATTTTGTGCTAAAAATATATTTGTGAACAAAAGGAAACAAAAGCGCTAGACCAATCAAGTGCTCGAAGAATATTATGGTAATCGGCGGCAGCGTATACAAATGCTGGCGAATCAGCCCATCAAAAGCCCAGAGAGTCGCGGCAATAAGAATAAAAATTGGACCGGTGTAATTTTTTAACATTTTTCTATATCTTTTTTTATTTGAATAATCAATTCCTGTTCAGTGTCGAATTTTTGATATTTTCTCAAAAATTTTTTTGTTTGGAGTATCACTGTCTTTCCATATGCATCTCCTTCGTAACCTATAAGATGTGCCTCTATTCTATCACGAGGCCCTATTACAATTCCAGCTCTGTACTCTACACCATCTAGCGCAACAACTCCAGCATATACTCCCTCCGGCGGAAGCTCTTTAGTCTGTGTTTTTAAATTCACCGTCGGAAACCCAAGTTTTCTGCCATATCCGTCGCCTTTTATCACAATGCCCGAAATTGTGTAATTCATTAAAAAAATTATTTCACCAATTTTATCCCAAGCTCTTTCAACTGTTTGTCGGTAATGGACGCAGGCGAACCCATCATTAAATCCCTGCCTTCTCCGGTTTTTGGAAAAGCGATAACTTCGCGAATATTTGGTTCATTTTGCAAAATCATCACGATTCGATCAATGCCCGGGGCAAAACCTCCATGCGGAGGCGCACCAAAAGTAAACGCTTCGAGCATGTGTCCAAATCTTTTCTGTTGCTCTTCTTCGGAAATCTTCAGTAAATCAAACACTTGCTTTTGAATGGCTCTCTCGTGAATTCTAATCGAGCCGGAAGATAATTCATAGCTATTTAAAACTAGATCATAAGCGTTAGCTCTAATTGAAAACATATCTTCCCCTTTTATAAATTTTTCTTTATCTTCTTCTTTGATTGAACAAAATGGATGATGCACAGCTTGAAGTTCTCCTTCTTTCGTTTTCTCAAACATCGGGAAATCTAAAACCCACACAAAAGCAAGCTCGTTCGGATCATTTTTATTTACCCGCATATCCGGTTTGTCGGAACCATATTTTTTCATTGACTCGGCATAAGAGATTCTAGGAAAAGGAATTTTGGAAATCTTTTTCTCAGGGTAAACATTCTTTACCAGTTCAATAAACATGGCTTCTGTGTATTCGAGCACCTCTTCTTGGGTGACAAAAGAAATCTCGAAATCTAATTGGGTAAATTCAAGTTGTCTGTCTCCTCTTGTATCTTCGTCTCGCATGCAACGCGCAATTTGAAAATATTTCTCAAAACCAGCTACCATACAAAGTTGTTTAAATTGCTGAGGCGATTGCGGTAGCACATAAAATTTTCCATTAAAAAGTCTGGATGGAACTACATACTCGCGAGAACCTTCCGGCGTGCCTTTCATTAAAATCGGAGTTTCAATTTCAATAAAACCGTTTTTGTGCATATAATCGCGAAAGAAAGAAATAATTTTGTCTCGCATACGAATATTTTTTTGCATCCTTTCCGTGCGCAAATCAAGATATTTGTATTTCATTCTCAAATCCTCATTGATCCCGATAGTGCTTTCAGTGATTTGAAAAGGAGTCGTTTCCGCCTTATTTAAAACTTCTATCTGAGTGACTTCTAGTTCCAGATCGCCATTTAACACTTCAGCCTTTATATTTTTCTCCGGACGCTTGTTTACCTTGCCGGTAATTTTTAAAACCCACTCCGGCCTGATCTCTTTGACTAAACTTTCCGGCGAAGAATTTAAGAAGCCGTGGGTTCCCTGTCCTTTGTCTCCGAGGGCGAAGGCGGGAAAATTCTTTGACGGAAAGTTTTTACCTGGCAAAGCCACACATTGCACCTTGCCGGTCATATCCCGCATATCAAAAAAGATCATTTTCCCCTGATCCCTCCTCACATCCACCCATCCGGCGATGATGACTTCTTTACCGATATGTTCTTTAAGGTCTTTGATATAAATTCTGTTTCGCATTGTGAAATTATTTTAGCATAAGTTTAAAAATAAAAACAGCATGTGTGGAGAACAATCTCCACACATGCTGTTCGATGCTGTTACTTCTTCTTTTTCTTTTTTAGCCATCGCGGACTAACTGGGGCAACTGCCATTTTTGCCCTTTGGCGAGCCAAGATGGCTTGCATTTGGTTAACTAATTCAACCACTTCCAAGTGGTTGTGATCAACGAAACCATTGCTCTTTGACATATAGTTTGACCTTTTTTTTGATTTGGGAACACATCCACCCCCTCTAAACAAGAACACCAGCCATTTAGAGGGCTGGTGTTCGAGTTGTAAATTTTTGTTTAAGAGATTTTTTACAGCGCAAATATCAGCCTTCTAAGACTTTTCGTAAAGCTGAAAAAGAAATAATTATTTGCTTGTATGTTTTTATTCACATATATAAGATAGCATACTCATCCATAAATGCAAGCCCGAACAAAAAATCAGCAGCGTTTGTTCCTTTCGGACGCTGCTGGTTTGATAAAACTACCAATCATCTTGCGTGGATTTACCACCCCGGAGGGCGGGAGGATGAGTCCCTCT
>MFVS01000016.1 GCA_001786195.1 Candidatus Nomurabacteria bacterium RIFCSPLOWO2_12_FULL_40_42 | reverse complement strand
GGTGAGGGCAGACGCTCCGACTTTGGTCGGAGCGAGGCGGAATTGTTAGCATTACCACATTATCGGAGCGTAGTAATTAGTTTGGAGTTATGAGGCACGCGGAGCGTGCGCATTAGCCGGAGTTTTGCTAAAATAGGTTCGAGCAAATTTAAGTAATACGCACCACATAGGAAATTGCAGGTTTGAGAAGAAAATTTTTTAATCAAAGAATTTATGAAGAAGATTTTTTTAATTTCATCGCTCGTAATTATTTTTGTCGGTCTTGTTTTTGTGGTTATGCGCAATAGACCAACAGTTAACGATGTGGATAGTTTCCCCGGTGCCAACAAAACAGAGTCCACAACTACAAATGGGACTAATGGGGCTGTCAAAATCAAACCGCCTTCTGGGGTTGCGAACAAACAAAGTGTGAAAACACCTGACGCGTTATGGATTTCTACAAGCTTTTTCCAAAAATCTGATGAATTGTATTTTGACTTAGATGTTAGTGGTAATCTTATCGCAAAGAAAGGAACGAAGTATGGCAAGGAGATTGCGGAAATTCGGGTTGGAAGTGCACCCCAGGAATTAGTGGAAAAAATTTTAAAGGTTGCGAATGCTAGAGGTGTACTAAATGCAAAAGATACTGGCACTGGTGAGCCGTTGTTTTCCCAAAGCGAATGGGTTCGTGTGTCAGTAATGTTGGATGGAAAAATTAAATCTTCACAGGCAGGATATGGAGTACCGATAGAAGATTTCCCAGTAGATTTCCAAGATTTGTTTAAGGAGCTAAAATCTGTAGCAGAAAAACAACCTATTGCCAGCGATACAAAAGGATTTCTTTTTGCCGAATTAGCCGGTGAACAACAAGTACAATTTATCAAAAATGATCCAAAACTTGAATTCATTACCTTCAGTGAAAATGATTTCAATGCTGATCCCATTATTCGAAATGCAGTCCAGATGTTAGGTAGACAATTTCCTGTGTATAATGAAGAACTACAAAAAATAGAAGGGTATATTAAGTTATCAAAAGGAACCAAGGCGTTTTTCATAAATGTTTCTGGTAAATATTATTATTTTCGATTACTATCCGAATAATTTGTCGCCAAAGAAAAACTTGAAATTGTCAGCGGTGTGGCTCTCTAAGCCGTGCGAGGCTAGCCCGGCGTCGCGCCGCCCTAGGGCACGGCCGAGCAATAGGCCGCCACCCTTCCGAATTTTCGCGGGGGACTTCCTCGCCGCCGCAGGCGGCGAAATGCGCCGTGCCCCGTAGTAATCTTGGCTTTACTACTGGGGTTTGGACTAATTCAAGAATACTGCACAGAATTTCGAACGACGGCGCACAAAATTATTTGTGACCACAACCTTAAAAAGCCTCCAGTAAAAACCGCTCGAAAACAGCCTCCGCATCGTGGCCAAATTTCCTGGCTTCGGGCAAGAGATAAGATAGGCGCGAGGCAGAATTTTTCAGTTCGGATTCTGAAAATTTACCGAGATTTTTGGTCACTAGCATATTTTTAATTTTCCAGAAAAGCACGCCAATGAGTTCCTCCATTCCGACCCCCCGATCCATGGCCTGCCTGAAATAAATCCACATATTTAATTTATCTTTCTTAGCAAAGGCATTGGCCACTAAAAAATTATTGAATTTTTCTTTTTTCTCTTTGGGCAATTCAAAAATGTTCATGCGTGGCGCGACCTGCCGGCCGCCTGCCTGACCGGTAGGCAGGGATTTTTTAAATGCGTCAAGAATTGGCTTATTTAATTTACCTTCTAAAAAAATAAAGTCGCTTGATGATGCTCCCATTAATCCTAATTTTTCTAAAACAAAATCTCGTGTCTCTTCGTATTCAAAAATATTAGAAAAAACTATAGCGGATTTCGAGGAAAAAAGACTTCCGCCGGAATAAAAACTTTCAATTTGCATTGGATCAAAATTATTTCGGCTTATGAAAAAAGGCTCAAAACTTTTTATCAGACCTGCCTGCGCAGGCAGGGATTTCAAGAATTTTTCATAAGCGAGAAGTTTGTTTTTGGTATCGTCCCCGGAAAAAAGATAGATCATATATGTAGAATTAAAGCTTAACTGCTTTTTTGTATTCCAAGTAAGGAGCTCCATACTTCTCAGCCAAAATATTTTCCTGTCTCTTTAAAAAGATGAACCGAGAAATCAGAGAGGAAATAAGAGTGGATAAAATCACAAACAGAGCGTTGGCGATAATTCCAAATCCGAACATTAAGAGAAATAGCCCCCAATGCGTTGGGCTCCTGGCATAGCGGTAGGGTCCTTGGTAAAAAGTTTCTTTGCGTATATTTTGGATATCTAAATTTCGGGAAGTTTTTTGCGCCCATATAATCAAAATGGTGGAAAAAATTAAAAGCAGGATACCGGTTGAAACCCAAATAGAGTTTGTAAAAATTTCAAATGGAAAAATAAAATCCAAATAAACACCCACTAAAAATAGAAAGAAATACAAAGTGTAAGAATGCGCCAGAATTTTGTGCACTCGGTACTGTCTAGGATGAGCTTGATAAACATTTTCCATTTTTTTATTCTAGCACAAAATGTCCTATTTTACCTCCCCAAAATTGTCCCCGCATCCAGAGTGGACTTCTAAGGGGATGTCGGTTTTATAATGTAAATAAGATCTTTCAAGTACATTTTGCATTGCCTGCTTTATTATTTTATCAGCTTTTTCTAGAGCACTTTCTTCTATTTCATAGACCAGTTCATCATGAATTTGAAGCACTAGGTGAACTTGGCTTAGTAGTCCTGCTTTGTCCAGATCCTCTTCCGCATACCGAATGGCCAGCTTGATAATGTCCGCCGCGGTGCCTTGTACCGGAGCGTTGGTCGCCGTCCGTTCAGCCATATTTTTTAGAAAAGGAATTCGGGAATTAATATTCGGAAAATATCTACGCCGGCCAAACAAAGTCTCGGTAAAAGAATTTTTAAGCGCAAACCGTTTCACCTCTTCCAAATAATCCCGTACCCCGGAGAATTGATTAAAATAATTGTCATAAAATTTCTGCGCTTCCTCTCGCGTACTTGCCCGTCCTCCGGCGTGACCACCCAGATTCTTCCGGAGAGCAGAGACCCCCATGCCGTAAATAATTCCGAAATTTATTACTTTAGCCGCCCGTCGCATTTCGCTATCCACCTTGTCTATCGGTACACCAAAAACAAAAGAAGCTACCCCAGCGTGAATATCTTTTTGCTCACGAAATATCTGGGTCATTTTTTTATCGCCCGAAAGCATCGCGGCTACCCGCAGTTCAATCTGGCTATAATCAAAAGCGCAAAGTTTGTGGCCAAAAGATGCAATGAATCCGGCACGGATTCGCTTGCCAAGTTCGGATTTGATCGGCAGATTTTGTAAATTGGGATCTTGGGAAGAAAATCGGCCAGTGGTGCTTCCATTTTGCAAAAATTTCGCATGCAGTCGGCTATCTGCACCAGCCATTTGGGGAATCACATCAATATAAGTGGAGAGCAACTTTTGCAATTCCCGATAAGCCAAAATTTCTTTGATGATCGGATTATTTTCCTCTAATTCTTCCAAAATTGAAACTTTAGTGGAAAAATTTCCACTTGCATTTTTTTGGGATGATTTGCCAGTCGGCTTGATACCCATTTTTTCAAAAAGCACCTCTCCTAACTGCTTGGGAGAATTGATATTGAATTTCGTGCCGGCCATTTTATATATTTGGGTTGTTAGTTTATCTAATTCTTTATGGTATTCAACCGATAAATTTTTAAGATATTTTTTATCAATTAAAATTCCGTGGTCTTGCATCTCTTTGACTGCCGGCATGATGGGTTTTTCTATTTCTTCAAAAACTTTATCTAGTTTTTGTTGTTTTAATTGGTTAAATATATATTCATAGGCATCATCAAAAGAATCCTTTCCCGCAAACATTAAAATATCGCCTAATTGAGGATTGGGAATGTCAGAATTGATAAGCCAGAGCGCAATGCTGGCTTCCTGAAGTTTGTTTTCAGAAATTTTCGGATTGTGCTTGGAATCATCTTCGCTGCGACCAGAAAGATCTTGCCCTTCCAGGACAGAGTGCGAATGATGGAGAGCATAATCCGGAAATTTCTGGTTCCCTGCAAAAAAGTTTTTCAAACGCGGAAACAAGCTGCGAAATTCAAATTGAATAAAAACTTTTTCTATCTTTTTTAAATCCGCGCTTTCCCAAAAAGTTTTTTCTGGCAGAAGAAAATTGATCGGCGCGTCAGTGCGAATCTTGGCCAAAGTTTTGGAAAATAAAGCTTCTTCTTCATTATTTTTTATAAGTTCTATTATCCTCGGACTGCAACCAGCCGCGGCAAATGCTTTCGAATCTTTTTTTATTTGTTTATAAATTTCTTCGATTGTCCCGAAGTTTTGAATCAAACAAGTCGCGGTTTTCTCGCCGATACCCTTGATGCCCTTGATATTATCCGACGCATCTCCCCGCAGGCCCTTATAGTCCGGCAAAAGTGCCGGCTTGAATCCAAAACGCGCTACCACGGCTTCCTCATCATACAAAATAGTGTCATTGATCCCCTTTTTGAGAGTGTAAACCTGCACTTTTTTATCATCAATCAATTGCATCGTGTCCATATCACCAGAAGCAATGATAATGTTCCACCTCTCCCTATCAAGAAGAGGGTTAAGGGTAAGGTTCTTCATTTTTTCCACAATCGTTCCCAAAATATCATCCGCCTCAAAACCAGGATTGTCATACATCGGCACGCCAAAAGCTTCAAAAATTTGGCGAGAATTTTTAAGTTGCATTATTAAAGCATCATCTGTCTTAGCCCGACCAGCTTTGTAAGCATCATAGGCCTCATGCCGAAATGTTTTTCCGGGCAAATCATAACAGGCCACGATATAGTCTGGCTTTAGATCGGTAACAATTTTCATGAGCATGCTGGCGAGACCATACAAAGCCCCTGTCGGCTTCCCTTTGCTAGACAAAAATTCCGGCAGAGCATGATAAGCACGGTGAATGATGGCGTGAGCATCGAGCAAAACTAGTGTTTTGATGTCTTTAGACATTGATTTAATTATACCACCATCTCTTTCGTTATTTTAAATGTATTCCCATGCGTGAGCATTCCTAGATAAGACTGTGTTGTTTCTGGTTTTTGATTGTTTTTTAAATTTCTTAACATTTTTCTTTTGGTGCTCGTCCGCAAAACCCGATGCTTCGGAAAATGCACCCAACCTAGAAAATCCACACCGGAGGCAAAAGTTTTAATAAAAACTTTGTCCGGATGCAGTTGCAATTTTAATTCTTTCCCTAGAAATTCTTTAATTCTCTCCAAAATATTTCCCAGATACATTTGGTCATTTTGCCCGCCAGAGGAACGGGCAGGCATAATAACAAAATCATCCGCATAGCGTATGCAATATTTCACTTTCAATTCTCTTTTCACAAACTGATCAAATTCGTTCATGTATACATTTACCAGAAGCTGGGAAGTTAAATTTCCTAGCGGCAAACCCATTTTACATATATCAGCCACCAGCCCGAAAGAAACGTTCTGGCGGGTGGTGTCTGTTTGAAGATTGAGAGAGCGATCGTTTCTTCTCCTTGCAGTGCTAATTTTCGACCAGTGCTTTTGTGTAATTTCAGTTGTAATTGTTTTGAGAAAAACTTAACTTTTGCTAGAATATTAGAGTGTAGTTGAATAGTGGTATT
>MFVS01000015.1 GCA_001786195.1 Candidatus Nomurabacteria bacterium RIFCSPLOWO2_12_FULL_40_42 | reverse complement strand
CGGAGCGTCTGCCCTCACCCCATCGCTTTTCCATTCTATTTTTGTTTGGCGGGGGGAATTCTTTTTTTTGGTATGGACGATGGGGCGAGAGGGCAGGTGTTATGATATATCATAACATTGTGATACACTATAACAAGCGATATACTGTGGATAATGAAAAATGAGTCCGCAAAATTGGGTCTGAACCTAAAAAGGATTAGAACTAAAAAAGCAATATCGCAAGGCGATATTGCGCGCGAGTTAGGGGTTAGTCGTGGTTTTGTTAGTACTATAGAAAATGGAAAAACAAACCCTACACTTTCTACTATTGCGAAATTAGCAAAAGCGTTAAATGTCTCGACTAACGAACTTTTGAAATAAATATGAAAAACTTAATTGAATCTTGGCACTCACTCTTAAATATGCCTAAACATGATTTAGCATGGCATACAGAAGACATTGCTGATGAGTTTGAAGAATTTAAAGAAGCAAGAGGATTTATAGACAAATGGAGCGAATTATCAGATGTGGCATATACCTATACGCGCGCACAATGGTCTGGACACAAAAATGTTGAATTTCCTTTTAAGCAAATAAATTTATATATCGGATTTTTATATATGCTACCTAAATATACTCTAAGGTGGAGATTTTTTAGAGTTCTGGGAGAAAAATTTAATAAGAATATAAAAATAACGGAAGTGCGTAATTCAAAGAAAATTGAAAAATTAGAACATATTGCAAAAAAATATAATTTAGACCCAACAAAATTTAAAGATGAGGCGAAGAAGTTAATGAAAAGGTGGGTATTTTTAAAATAATAATTTTTTATAAGGACAACTTTCAAAAAGATATTTTTATTTTTTCTTTCTTAGAATATATTTTGTATTTGTATAAGGATTAAATTTTCGCATCTGACTTTCTAGCTTGAATACATGATCCTTTGTAAGAATTATCTTCTTGACTTCACACCTGTCGGGGTGTTCAAGTGATTCAAAATAATCTTCAGACCATCCAAACATATGCATCATTATTATACGCATCTCGAATCCATGTGTGATGATTATAGTAACATTTTGCAAAAAATCATCCCCACGAATCATTTGTACGAAATCTGAAAGTCTTCCAATGAAAGATTTAGCGGATTCTCCTTTCTCAAAGTTGTATCTAAGTATCCCAGTTTCATAACGCTCCCTTTCTATTTTTGATCGTTCAGTAAATGCTACTTCTCCCTAATCTTGTTTTCGGAGAATGTTAAGAATTTTAAAGTCTATTTTCGTGTCTATGGCTAACCTAGAAGTAAAAAATTCTGCTGTTTGAAGAATACGTTTACTAGGAGAAAGATATAATTGTATATTATTACTTTTTATTTCTCCCGACATCTGGCTACCCAGATCTAGTGCTTGCAAAACACCCTTGGAGCTAAGGGGTATTTCTTCGTCAGACATGCGTTCGTATACTGTTCTATCCGTATCTTCCAGTGATTCACCATGTCTAAAAATATAGATTAATTTTTCTGAATCCATAAAAATTCTATAATTTAATTTCTATTTATATATTTTAACAAAACTGTGCTTTTCTTATTAAGTCTTTTTATTGATTGTAAGGAGAATTTATTTTTTTTAAATTCATTACCAGAAAACATTAAAATGCCAGCTGTAAAAACATACGGTTCAATTGTCACATAAAGTTCATCCATCATTTTATTTCTAAGACAAAAATCATACACCCTACTACCACCAATTATAGCTATTTTTCTATAATTTTGATTTTGTAAAAATTTTTTCAGATTAGACTTTTTTGGGTTTAAAAAAATAGTTTTACCTTTCACTTTTGGTGAACTTACTTTTGAAGTTAAAACTATAGCATCTTTCCAATTGCGACGACTAGCTAATTTATAAGTATTATGTCCAACAATAACAGCGTCTACCTTTTTTAAAGAGTTTTGATAAAAATTTGAATCTTCTTTACTTGTCCAATCGATACCAGATTGATTACTTTGAGCTATTCGACCGTCAATGCTTGATGCCATGTAAGCAATATATTTTATTTTCATTTATGATAAATCTTTATTTTAAAGTCCAATTAAACTCATAAACTCATTTCTAGTTAAAGCATTTTTTCTAAAAGCTCCCCTAACATCAGAGGTAGTCATTTCTCCGTCAATTTTTTTAACTCCACGCATTTCTTTACATAAATGTCTTGCCTTCATAACGAGAGCAACTCCTTTAGGTTGAACCACCTTTTCAATTTCATCAACTACATCTTTTACCAAGCGTTCTTGAATCTGTAACCTAGAAGAGAAATAATCTATTGTTCTTGAAACTTTACTTAAACCCATAATTTTTTTATTAGGAATGTAAGCAAAATAATATTTCCCAAAAAAAGGTACACCGTGATGTTCACAATGAGAGTAAAAATATCCTGTGTCAATTATCATCTGATTGTATTCAACACCGTCAGTTTTATTTGGGAATACTGTTATAGAGGGCTTATTTTTCTTATCATACCCTGAAAATATTTCTTCCCACATACGTGTGATTCGTTTTGGAGTATTCTTCAATCCTTGTCGATTAGGATTTTCTCCAATTGCCATAAGCATATCTCTCACAATTTGTTCTTTATTTTTTCTTGACATATTATATAAACTCATTTATACCATAAAATATTATCTTTTACAAGATTAATAAAATTTTATTGAGATTAGTCTGCAACTTTGCTTTATTCCTTTTCAACCATTTACTTATTAAAAAATCTTCATGTAACATTTTTTTATTTAAACTTTGTTTTTTTATGTAAACTTTCTCTAGAAAATCAATCCCAGTTATAAAATGAAAATAATATACATCAAAAACATTGGCTAGTTCTTCGTTCTCAAGGGGTAAACGTTTAAAACAATATTCCGACCATTTAACCATTTGCTTTATATTCAGATTAAGATTCTTCTTAGAGGGATCAAAAATTGTAAACAAAACACTTTTAAGGATATCAATAGATGTAATGTATTCGTGTGATTTTTCCCAATCCACAACCCAGAAAACCTCTTTTTGGTCCAAAATAATATTCTGCATTAACAAATCACCATGGATAAAATGTTGCTTGATATTTAGAGCTAAAATTTTCGATTTCATTTCCTCTACTTCTTTTATTAAAAACTTTAAGTATTTTTTATTTTCTATCACCGGAGAACTACTGTCCCTTTCTAATATTTTCAAAAGTTTTTTTGCCTTTGTTTCAAATCTTTCAATTCTTGAATGAAATCTATAAAAAATTTGTTTGCTTGTTTTAACTTTTAAAAATTTTTTCTCAATATCGCAAATCACATTAAAAAAATAAGGTAATGAAACTCTCATCTCTTTAAGATTTTTACCATTTATATATTGATATAAAACAAAAATATTTTTTGATGCTGTGAAATAATTTTTCTTGGTTTTTGTTTTTACAATTCGTGGAATATTGATTTTATTGCTTACTTTATTAATATTTCTAATCTCATTCTTTATTTTTTCTAAATTAGAAATCTCGTATCTTTTTACAAAAAAAATTTCCTTTTTGGTTTTTACCAGGAAGTGGTGGTCCGTTGTGGTAAATTTTGAGAAAATTAAATTAAATCTAGACACAGAAATTGGGTTTATGCCGTAAGCATGATTAACTACATCCTTGATATTTTCTAGATTGTTTTTCTTTTCCATATTTAAAATAATAGAATATGTAACCCAAAATGTAGTATTGTCAAAATATCATTATTGTGTCATAATAGAAAAAGTGGCTGTTCTTCACATCCCTAGAAAGGGGGTACGGTGCGTAATATAGTCTACTACAACGTGTCGCTCAACGACACATTGGGCCATGTCGCGGACGGGACAAAGCTTGATATTATGGCTCTGATTGCCATAACTCTTAAGCAGAGCTTTGTTCCGGATGAAATCCGGAACAAGATGAATTCTCTGCGAAAAGACGGCATCGACCCTCGTGGTATTGAGCATTCGGGGCGATGGGAGAACCTCATGTCCTCCGTAATCTTTTGCTTGTGTGGGCAAGTACCCCTTCGGCAAGAAGTTCTGAGAGGTCGTCAAATCATGATGGCTCTTCCCAAAGAACTCCGAACGATTGAGAACGCGGAGAAGATAGCTTTCTCGATTCTCCCGTATGTCCTCATCGGTTTCAAAACCCACCTGGACGAATACTTCCAGGCAGACTCAAACATCGTGGCAGATGTGGCGACGTTCATTGCTAGCCTGCACGAGAACCCCACCCCTGTCGCGCGAAGCTTTCTGTGCGCGCATCGGGGTAAAAGCCTGACGGAAAAGCACATACTAATCGACTCTGTGCCTGTAAAAAAAGCACAGGTCACCCTTAATCTAATCAAAGGGGTGCTGGTAAACGATCCGTGGGCCACGAGTCGTTCTATCCGTTGGTATCAGCAAGGATCGACGGAGTGGGCGTGCCTCAACATGTTTCCGGAAATGTTTTTGAACTATCTGACTTCTGGGAGGATAGCTCTCCTCCTGAGTCTGCTCCGGAAACACTTCGTTCAAATTCATGAGGTTATGGCAACACCTGATCCAAACCAGATCAACACAGGGCTGGAGGATTTGGATAAAGTAACCCTTGAAGTACTGTCCTTTCTGGCGGAGAAGTATGGCGAAGCTTGGCGGCTTACCGACTTCTCCAAGTCCACAACACCCAAAGACGCTTTGGTGCACACGGCGCTCGAGGTTACACTTCCGGAAGTGGTCAGATTGATGCCTTTTTATTCAGCGATGCAACCTGGCAAGGAGCATCAGAATAAGAAGACATTGTACATTGCTCAGAATATCGAGTCAGCGCCTGATTCGAGCCCTGAACAAACTGATCTCATTCGGCGTGTAATTGAAAGATTCTTCGAGGTACAGGTAATGCACCCGACCGCCAAGGCGCTGTACGAAACTGCATTCTACTATCTTTGGGGCCAGCGCTGTGCCACACGGAAAGTAGAAATCGCGATCGGAATCGATCGAGACCACAACCGCTTCCAGCACGTCGCATGGGAACACGGATACCATGCCTGCGGGAAAGAAGGAGTGGCTACCACCCTGCTGTATGCACGCAGAACCGCTGAGAGAAGCGACGGAACTGCGCTTAGCGATTATTGCTTACGACAATTCTGGAGATAGACAACACATGCCGGCCCTGCATTCAATGCGGGCCGGCATTCTATTTTAATGTATAATAAGTTATATGCGATTATATCTTTCATCTTACAAATTAGGTGACAATCCGGAAGAATTATTCAACCTGGCCGGTAAAAATAAGCATGTCGGTATTATTTTTAATGCTGGCGATTTTGATACACAGGAAGAACGCCTTATCCGTTTAGAAAAAAATATAAAAAATTTGAAGTTACTTGGTTTTACTGCCGAAGAGATTGACCTTAGAAAATATTTTGGCAAAACAGATCTACTAAAAATTTTTTTATTAAAATTTGGAATAATTTGGGTTAAAGGAGGAAATATTTTTCTTCTTAAACGAGCCTTTGAACAAAGTGGCTTTGATAAAATCATACATGAAATGCTTGATAAGGATTTAGTTGTTTATGCTGGGGAAAGTGCCGGATCAGTTATTGCCGGGCCCTCTCTTGAGGGTCTAGATATTGTTGATAATGCAAAGGATGTTCCAAAGGGGTATTTAGCCCAATTTTCTATGATAGGATTAAATTTAATTAGTTACATGATAGCACCACACCATAAATCAGATCATCCAGAATCTTCTTCTGTAGAGAAACTTGTTAAATATTTTAAAAATAAAAATATACCCCATCAACCACTCAGAGATGGAGAAGTTATTATTGTTAGTGGGTCTAAAGAAAAGAAAATATGCAGAAAATAATCTAAAGATTATTTTCTGCATGGAGTCCATCTTAGAATTTTACAACCCGCTTTCACTTTTCCTCTCATGACTAAAGGGAGTGAACCCGCGTGCACGCACGGGCGGGATAGCTCGCGTGTAATCACGCGAGCTGGGGCAAGCGCGAGTATTTCCGCCTCGGGCATTTCCGCTAGACCCGTTAGAAGAAAAAGTCAAGAAAAAGAGATGGATTTTTTCCACACATAGGCGAAAAGAAATCTCAGGAATTTCCTAGCAACAG
>MFVS01000014.1:1935-24596 GCA_001786195.1 Candidatus Nomurabacteria bacterium RIFCSPLOWO2_12_FULL_40_42 | reverse complement strand
AAAAACGAAACTTCTGTTTCAAAAATTCAGACAGCTGAAGGTATTTAGACATGGCTGGGGAAAAGTGAGGTTTGCTTGTTTCGTAATTCAGAGTAAAAGACGCTCAATCCTTGGACAAAATTGCTTCTGATTCAGACCTTTTTGCGAAAAAGGTCTGTGCCAAAGAAATCTTTGGCTCGCACCTCCTCCTTGGCGAAAAAACTCTGCGCGCTTGCGCGCCAGAAATTCTAAATTCCCTTGCAATCCCGCCAAAAAACCTTGGTCGGCGCTTTGCGCCGTCCGCTTGTATCCACCGAAAAAACCTTTGAGTTCCTTATTGGTGCCGAAGAAGGGAGTTGAACCCTTACGAGGTTGCCCTCACTGCGTCCTGAACGCAGCGCGTTTACCAATTACGCCACTTCGGCATTAAACTAAACTTTTCAAAAACTCCTTCCCTATTCCAGACTTTAAATATTTTTCTCTTTTCCTAGCTTCAATCCTAGTACTAAAACTTTCTACAAGCAACATTCGAATTCGAAAAGAGGCATAAAACCTGGTAGTTTTCTCTTGTCCATTATTATGTTGAGAAAACCTTCTCTTAACATTATTAGTCAAACCAACATAAATATAATTTTTGGTTAGACTTTTTATACTATAAACAAAATATTTCATAAATTATTCTATACCTGCCTGCCGGCAGGCAGGTATACCAGTTCCGCCACATGCCCTTGTTTACCTCTGTGGACCGTACCGGTTTCGAACCGGTCGCCTCGCACATGCCATGCGTGTGCTCTACCAAATGAGCTAACGGCCCTTGCCTCAGATAGCGCCTAAAGCGCTATCTAGCACATGTTCTACCACATGATGCGTTTTAGCGCCAACGGATTCGCAAGCTTGCGAGAAATGCGAATAGGAATTTAAGTTTGGCGTAGAGTCTAAATCCAAGAGATAAATTTTGCCTCTTTTGTTCAAAACAAAATTTGATTTTAAATAATGCTTGGCACCGATATGTTTATGTAAACCTTTCGCTAGGCTGATTAATTTTTCTTTTTCTCCGAAGGAAAGCTGGCCGAATACATTGATTGGAGGAAAAACATAAAATTCCTGTCCCCGAAAATAAGGCACGGAATGCACCGAAGCAACTTTGCCCACAATAAATTCTTCAACTAAAATACTTTTCCCTTGTTTTAAACCATCTTCAATCCTCGCCACCAATTCATTAAAAGTATGGGCTAAATGCACTGCCAGACTATTTGAACCATCCGAAAAAGATTTCACTACCCAAGGCGAACCGAATTTTTCAAAAACTACTCTGGCACTTTTGGAGGAAACGACTTGCCTGGGCAGACTAATTTCAAGATCTTTTATATGCTTCCTTAAGGTATCTTTATTATTTTCTAAAATATGAAAAAAAGAGCTGATACCAATATTTGGAATAGACAAGCTGTCTAAAATATTCGAAAAACTAGGGTGAGTTGTATTCCAGACAATATCGACTCTGTGCGCCAAATCGCTCGGGCTTATCGGCAATCCACCCAAATGCCAAATATGATCTTTGTCAATCAAAATATCAACAACTTTGTATTTATTGGATAAGTTTTCGGAAATATATAAAATAATATCTCCACCTTTCTTTAAGGAAGAAGCATAATGTTCACCTGTGCCACCTCTTAAAATTCCTACTCTCCTCTTTGCACTACCTTTTTTAGTTTTCGTTTTTGGCATATTTTATATTTTATATTGCATAAATTTATATTAAATATGTGGATAATAATATTGATATTATCCTATAAAAAACTAATCCGCAAGCTCAATTTTCCACCACCAAAAGTTTGCTTGGATGCCGGTGGCCGTTTACGATGCGGACTTTGTTTTTAGGAACTTTGAAATGCTCGGCTACCAGTTCGAGGACCTGGGCATTGGCCATATTGCGCTCGGCTTTTTCTTTGACCGAAATTTCAAAATGGTCGTCTGATTTTTGCTTAAAAACTTCTTTCCTCGCCCCGGCGGTGACTTTCACATGTATATATGGCACTATCGAATTTTAGCATACAATTGGGAACGACTGCTTAGTGAAAAAAATTTGAAATGTGATACTATATAGAGTATGGCAAAAGAGGAAAAATTACACAATATCAGGCACACTTTGGCGCACTTGCTGGCGGCCGCTGTCGGAGAAATATACAAATTCGACAAGGTCAAACTCACCTTGGGTCCAACCATAGAAAACGGCTTTTATTACGATATTGATTTCGGCGGGGAAAAAGTAACGGACGCAAATTTGAAAAAAATTGAAGACGTAATGAGAAAAAAATTGCCTAAATGGACGGATTGGAAACATAAAGAAATAAGCCAGGATGAAGCTTTAAAATTTTTCCAAAATGAATACAAAGCCGAATTGATAAATGAAATTGCCGCGCGCGGAGAGAAAATCACCACTTACACCTCTGGAGGATTTACGGATCTATGCCGCGGAGGACATGTAAAAAACCCGAGTAAGGAAATTGCGCCGGATGCTTTCAAGCTAGACCGTGTAGCTGGAGCTTACTGGCGTGGCGATGAAAAAAATAAAATGCTGACGCGCATTTATGGATTGGCGTTTGAGACAAAGGAAGAGTTGGATGTATATGTAAAACAACAAGAAGAAGCATCCAAGCGAGATCACAAAAAAATCGGACAGGGGTTGGATTTATTTACTTTTTCAGATCTCGTAGGCGCCGGACTTCCACTTTTTACTCCTAAAGGTGCTGTTCTGCGAGAAATGCTAGATGATTTCGTCTGGGAACTTCGCAAGAAAGTAGGTTATGAAAGAGTAGATATTCCGCACATAACCAAAAAAGAACTTTATGAAAAATCAGGGCATTGGGAAAAATTCAAGGATGATCTGTTTAAAATAAATACCAGGGAAGGACACGTTTTTGCCATGAAACCGATGAATTGCCCGCACCACACCCAGATCTACAATCGACGCCAGTGGAGCTATAAAGAATTGCCTCAAAGATATGCCGACACCACCAAAGTTTATCGCGACGAACAAACCGGAGAATTAAACGGACTCGCCCGAGTGCGCTCGATTACCCAAGACGATGCTCACGTATTCTGCCGACAGAAAGATGCTGGGGAAGAAATGGGAAAAATATATAATATTGTAAAAATTTTTTACGGATCTTTTGGTTTCGTTTTAAAACCCCGCCTGTCTCTGCATGATCCGAAAAATATGAAAGCGTACCTGGGCACCGAAGAAGTTTGGGTGGATTCCGAAAATGCTTTAAGGAAAATAATTGAGCAGAACGGAGAAACAACAACCGAAGTCCTGGGCGAAGCCGCTTTTTACGGACCGAAAATAGATTTTATGGCCAAAGACGCCATCGGCCGAGAGCACCAAGTCGCCACCATCCAGCTCGACATGAACATGCCGGAGCGATTTGATCTTTTCTGCATAAATGAAAAAGGAGCACAGGAGCGCATCGTCATGATCCACGCCGCTATCATGGGCTCGATCGAAAGATTCCTCTCGATTCTCATTGAACACACCGCGGGCGTCTTCCCTCTCTGGCTCGCTCCAGTACAGCTAAAAGTAATTCCAGTGCGATCTAACCATAACGAATACGCCGGAGAAGTTTTTGAAATGCTGAAGGAAAATAATATCCGAGCGGAGCTCGATGATGCGGAGGTCAATCTCGGCACCAAAGTCCGCAGTGCCAAAAATGATAAAATCCCGTATTGGATAGTCATCGGCGACAAAGAAATAGAAGCGAAAAAAGTGACTCTCGAATCCCGCGACTCCGGCAATCTCGGGCAAATGTCACAAGAAGAGCTTTTGAAGAAAATTTTAGAGGAGATAAAGAATAAAAAATAAAATTTTTTATGGAAGAAAAAAAATTGCAGAGCTAGTGCTGATAGAACCCCCGCGCTTCCGTATCCGGAAGCATAATCAAATTTATCCCTTTTTTCTTGCAAAGCTCGATTATTTTTTCGTCATTGACCGAACCGCTGGTCGAAAAAATAATTTTGATGCCCCGATTGATGAGCACTTCTACTGCATCTGGAAAAGGAAAAAAACTGTCGCTATAGGCAGTCGCCCCAGCAAGATCGGCTTTGCCGTTATTTGCTTCGTCTGCTCTGAAAATTGCCAACTTCGCAGCTCCTACTCTGTCTTGTTGTCCGACGCCGTTTCCATACAATCCGCCGTCTTTAACTATAGTTATAGTGTTGGAATTTGACGTACACCCTATTGCCCAGGCCAGAATAACATCTTGATTTTTAATTGACGGCACGAAAATATAATTCGGCTGGGTCAGAAAACCGCCCCGCACATAGCGAAATCTGTTGATGTGATCCAAAGAATTCAATCCAGCTTTTGCTATTGCCTGATTGGCTAAAATTCTACACTTGCCTTTTTTGCGGGCCAATATTTCTACGGCTTCCGGGGTAAAAGCTGGTGCCGCGACTATATCCAACAAGCGCCTCCCTTCGCTGCTAAATTTATGGATTAGTTCATCGGCAATTTTTTCATCAACAGGAAAATTCAACATTACCGAGCCGCCAAAAATTGCCCGCAAGTCGCCCAAAAGCATTTTATCTATCGCCTCGATTTCTGCCGAAGTCGGACTTCGACCATTCTGCCTAAGTCCGACTTCGGCAACTCCTGCCCCGCAAGCATTGCCGTGTTTTACACCGATAGCTATTTCGGGCACGGCAGAGAAATTCTTTTCGAATCCCGCTCCGATATGCGTCATTGTTTGGACCATTCGATCTACATCGCACAAATTGTTATGGCTCATTGGGTTGCCGGCCACGAGTTTCCAGTTAGCAATTGCCAGCGGATCTCGAGCAGTAAGGACAGTACTTGCTATTGTGTATAAATTTGCTGGTTTTTGGTACGCATTCTCGCCATAAGCGCATTCCAAATTCTCCTGACCGAAAATTCCTTTATATGCGCCATGGCTTAAATATTCGCTTCCGATAGAACAGTACCGCGCAACTATAGCCTCCACTTTTAATGATAAATTGTTTAAAAATTCTTCTCGATCTGGTTCGCCATTTTTAAGCCATTCAATTACGTTTATTCGATCAAGCGGATCACAAATTACAATCCGCCCACCTTTTGCGCCCGAGCGTAACATTGTCGGTCCGCCAATATCTGTCTTTTCTATAACCGACTTGCGCGTAGCATTTTTATTCTTTACTTCTTCTTCGAGTGGATATAGATCGCAGCAAACCAGATCAATCCAAGGAATTTTATATTTCTCTAGTTCAGCCAAATGCTCCGGCGTATCCTCGGCCAAAAGCCCGCCGTGAATTTTCGGATGCAATGTGACTATCCGGTGACCTAAAATAGCCGGCATTCCGGTAATTTCGGCCACATCCGTAACTGGTATTCCGGCGGCTGATAAGCGCTTGGCAGTCCCACCAGAAGAAATTATTTTCCAACCCAAATCAACCAAACTTTTCGCAAAGTCGGCAATACCTTCTTTATTATAGACAGAAATAAGGGCTATTTTTTGTCTTAGGACCGCCATATTTTGTTATTTAAGCTCGACTTTTCCTCCTGCCGTTTCTACTTTTTTCTTTAAGTCTTCCGCTTCCTCTTTTTTCATCCCTGCTTTCAAGGTCGAAGGCGCCGCATCTACTAAGTCTTTCGCGTCCTTGAGTCCCAATCCCAAAACTTCCTTGACTATCTTCATTACCGCAATTTTCTGCTCCCCAGCTGAGGCGAGTACAACCGTATAAGTACTCTGTTCTTCCTTCGCAGCACCCTCGTCTGTGGAGGCGGGGGCAGCTACCGCTTGAGCGCTAACTCCAAATTTTTCCTCGATAGCTTTGACTAATTCGTTCAATTCTAACACCGAAGCTCCTTCTAAATCTTTTAAAAACACATCGAATTTTGACATAATATTTAAGTTAGGTCCTAGTTGCTTCCAGATAGAGCATCAGCGTTATCTGGTCAGCTTCTAGAGATTAATTAATAATTCCTTACCAGTCCCAGAAACTAGTTACTAGCGCCTTTTCCTTTCACTACTTCGCTTACCGCAACAGCCAAGCGCTGTATCGGCGATCTAAGCAAGAAGGCCAACTTTGAAAGCAAGACTTCCCGAGTTGGGATCATTGCGAGCTCCATCATTTTGGCTGCGTTGATAAACTTTCCCTCAAAAATTCCACCCAATATATCGAGCCCCACCCCCTTACCCTTGTTTGTTTTTTGGAAATTATAAATCTCCCGAGGCGAGGCTATTTCATCTTCGGAATAAGCAATGGCGACTTCTCCGGCAAGTTCTGGAATTTCACCCAAAGCTTTGCTTTGGAGCGCTCGCGCGAGAAGTGTCTTCCTTGAAACTTTATATCCTACTCCGGCAGCCCTAAGGCTTCGGCGCAAGACTGTCTCATCGCTCACTTTTAGTCCGTGGAAATTCACAAAGACCAAAGATTCCGACCCTTTGATCGTCGCTTCCAGATCTTTTATTATTTCCGCTTTTTTTGATTTTTGTAACATAATTTTGCAATTAAAAAACGGCCTTATAGCCGTCAAAGATATCGACCCACTAAACAGGACTTACTTACCCTTCAACTAAACTCAAGGTAAACCTATTTTCTTTGCGGTTTGGTCATTATAGCACAGCCCCCGAACCAAAGCAAAGTTTAGTTTGATGCGGCACAGATATTTTACTTTGTAAAATAACTTACCACAAAAATGCCAATAATCCCGAGAATTATCATGGCGGTAAAAACGAGCAACACCTTAAAAAAATGTTTTACCATAATTTTATATTCACCAATGATAACCTTTTAGCCACAAAATCACCAATAAAATAATCAAAACCACCAAGAGTCCATGATACCAATCCCAACGCGAATATATATTTTTTCTCTTCAAAAAATCTGCAACCTTGTCGTTGATTTCTAAGAAAATAAGGAAAGGCAAAACGGCGATCATCCACCAGATTTTATATATAAGGGCAAACATGGGTTCATTTTAACATAAAAAACACCTAACCCCTAAACCAGTTTTGTCTAGCGCAAAACACCCCTTTTGGGGTCCCTCGTCCTCCTTCGTTCAATGATGCGCGGCTGATGGGTGCTGACCCCACGGCCTCCCACGTGACAGGCGGGTGCTCTACCGTTGAGCTACAGCCGCAATTTTCTGATCCTCTCATTAAATGCCCCTTCTTCTCTTTAGATAAAGAGAAGACACCTTATTATTATACATAAAATTGTAAATTTTCAAAGGGCATTCTTTAAAAATTGTGTCGGGGGTGGGGCTTGAACCCACGACCTGAGGATTATGATCCCTCTGCTCTACCAACTGAGCTACCCCGACAGTCATAGTTAGAATAACACATTTTGTCTTTTTTTCAAATTTTCGCTTGCCAAAACTTAATTTTTACTGTAATATACCCACAGCGGGATAGAGAAGAGGCATCTCGTAAGGCTCATAACCTTAAGACCCACGTTCGATTCGTGGTCCCGCAACTAGATAAACCCAAAATCGCGAAAGATGTGTTCATAGATGGCTATGACTCTTTTGGCTTCATGCTGAGACATCGAAAAGGCTGCACCCTCGTGAGCTATTCTATTTCTGATTGTATGTACTTCCCAGGCAGAGGTCAAACTATGAAATTTATCCTGATCGGCAGATTTTAATTTATCCCCGAGCGCCACGCCCTTGAACCCAAGCTGATCCATCAAGGATTCCAGCATGCTATCGGCTTCGATAATGGCCAGTTTCCAATCGCTCGGATGCTGCGAAAAAAGATAACCGAGAGTCTTGCCCCATCTTTCATTTTTTGATCCGCTGTCTCCTTCCACTCGTTTCTTTACCCGCTCGGTTTGGTAGTGCGCGTATTCGGCGATTTCATGCCCTAAATGCTTGCGCTCCTTGGCGCGAATTTCAAAAAGTCGGATGGAAGCATAGGAAATGATGGTCAGAAAAAAAAGAGCAAATAGCATAAGAATAGTGTGGTAGAGAGATATGACATCGGGATTGATAGTGATATTAAAGGCATCATGAAAAAATTTGATCCCCTGATTAAACAAATAATCAGGGTTGAACCAATTTGAGCCGAGAACTGAATCCCCCAAAATATTATTATTCGATGTTTCCATATTATGATTGTAACACAACTCTCCCCTAGATAGCGCCTAAAGCCCTAGATAGGGCTTAGATAGGGCTTTAGGCGCTATCTCTTCAAATTTCTTTCCAATTTCAAAAAGCAGATCTTCCCGACCGTGGGAAGCCATAAATTGAATGCCTAGTGGTAATTTCACGCCTTTTTCTTCAATAAAACCACTGGGAATAGAAATAGCCGGCACGCCGACAATGTTTGCTATAACCGTGAAGAGATCAGCCAAATACACTGAAAGTGGATCGCTTTTTTCTCCGATTTTCCAAGGAGGTATAGGCGAAGTGGGGGTTAAAATTAAATCAACTTCAGAAAATATTTTTACAAAATCTTTTTTAAGAGCTACTCTGGCCTTTTGGGCTTTGCCATAATAAGCATCATAATAACCAGCCGAAAGCACATAGGTGCCTAGAAGAATTCGCCTTCTGGTTTCTTTACCAAAACCAAGACCCTTGGAGAGTAAGTAATCTTCAAGCAAATTTTTACCATCTTTATGCATTCCATACCGGAGTCCGTCAAAACGCGCCAGATTGGTCGAAACTTCAGCAAAATTAATAATGTAATACAAGGCAATACAGTTTATCAATTTAATATTTTTAATTTCATACCCCAGATTTTCAAGATTTTTGACTACTTTTTCGAAATTATCTTTCACCTTGGGGTCAATCCCCTCTTGATTTATTAAATCATAAGGGACGCCAATAATTTTAGGTTTTAGGTTATACTTTCTAAGTTCCAGATTTTCTGGTATGGAAGTGCTGTCTAAAACATCCTGGCCATTAATCGCATCAAAAATAATCTCTGCATCTTCTACTGTTTTTGCAATCGGACCAATGACATCAAAAGATGATGTGGAGGCCATGAGGCCCGAGCGAGAAACCTTGCCATAAGTAGGTTTGAGTCCGACTACTCCGCAAAAAGCAGATGGTTGCCGAACAGATCCTCCGGTGTCAGAACCTAAGGCGCCAAGCGCCAGATTGCTCGCTACTCCTGCAGCTGAGCCGCCAGAAGTACCGCCGGAAACTCTTTGTGTGTCATGTGGATTTTTGGTAACTCCATATGCAGAATTTTCGGTTGATCCTCCCAAGGCAAACTCGTCCATATTAGTGCGGCCTAAAATCACCGCCCCAACGGCCTTTAATTTTCTTATCACGAAAGCATCGTATGAAGCGGTATAATTTTCTAAAATTTTTGACCCAGCCGAAGCAATATGCCCTTTGAATAAAATATTGTCCTTGATAGCAAAAGGAATTCCGGTCAAGGTCGTGGCATTACCGCTCTTAAATTTTTCATCTGCAACTTTTGCCTGATCTAGGACATCGTCATAGACTTCCAAATATGCATTCAGTTCTTTGTTTTTTTCTTTGATAACTGCGAGGTATGCTTCAGATAATTCCCGGCAAGTATACTCCCCTTTTTGGAGAGCGGCGTGCGCTTTTTCGATTGTCAGATTTTTCAAATCGATCATCCCAGTACTAAAATTTTAAATTGTTATTAATATTGACCATTTATTTTACTCAAAAATTTAATACGGGACAGGTAAATTTACAAAATCTTTTTCACTTTCAGAAATCTATCCTGCGCTTCGGAAAATTGCCCAGTAATGAGCTCTTTAGAAAATTCACGCACTTCTACCGTATCCTCGCGCCAGACATTGTACACTTTATACTCTGATTCCGTGTTTTCGACTTTCATGTTTTCGATTTGTTTGACATAGCCCAAAATACTATCCATATCGGAAAGCAAATCCTTCTTTTCCCCCTCCGTTAGCTCAATTCGAGCCAGTGCGGCCAGGTTTTCCACGTCTTTAATGTCCATCCCGTTAGAAATTAAGTAATAATACACGCATCCTGTTAAATCAACGGAAATCTAAAGATTTCCTATTTCTAACGGGATCCATTTAAAAAGTATAGCAAAATAGAAAGAAAATTGTAATTTCCCCCTCTCCTTTACAAGGAAGGGCTAGGGGAGAGGTGAATTCTTTAAGAACCTCCCCTCATTCCCCTCCTTATTAAGGAAGGGAGGAAATCACCCCATCAACGCTTTAATCCGCTCTTCTACCGGCGGATGCGTAGCGAAAAGACCAACAACTTTTTTCCCAAAACTTGAACGCCGATTTCCTTTGGGGTCGGCAATGTATAGATGCGCAATGGCTTTGGATTGGCGAACCATTGGTTGGCTAGACTCTGAAATTTTTTTAAGCGCATTGGCCAAACCTTCTGGGTAGCGAGTGAGAAGCGCCCCGGAGGCATCTGCCAAAAATTCTCTTTTTCTGGAAATTGCTAACTGGATAAGCATAGCAAATATGGGAGCCAAAATCGAGAGGACAATACCAACGATTACGAGCAAGTTGCCGCCTTTGTTGTTACTCCGCCTATGCCCTCCCCAAAAAATACTTCGAGTAAAAACATCCGCTAAGATAGTGACAAAACCCACCAAGACTACCACAACAGTCGAGAGCAGCATGTCGCGATTCCCAATATGGGAAAGCTCGTGCGCCATCACCCCTTCTAATTCGCTTTTATTAAGCAAAGCCAAGAGTCCGGTCGTGGCGCAAACAACAGCGTGATTTTTATCTCGGCCAGTGGCAAAAGCGTTCGGCGCGACGTCATTAACAACATACACTTTTGGCATAGGCAACCCCCCAGCAATAGATAGATTCTCCACGCTTGTATATAAATCAAAATACTCTTCCCTCTTACCCTCTTTGGCGCCCGCGAGCTTGAGGACAATTTTGTCCGAAAACCAGTAAGAGAAAAAATTCATCAAGACGCTAAAGGCGACAAAGAAATATAAAATGTTCGGGTTATCATAATAAAAACTAAAAAACCAACCGAAAAGAATGACCACGACAAAAAACACGGTCATTAAGAGCCATGTCTTGGTCACATTTTTCGATTGTTCAGTGTAGAGGGTGGCCATTAAGCTAAAATTGGCTTCTTGTTATATAAGAATCTGGAAGCCCCACTTTTTTTCATAATACTTCCAGCTTTAGTAAAAAATTTGCTGGCATCTAAAATTTCAAATAGTACTGGTTCGTCTTTCTTAGTAAAATGCACTACAACATTACCAATTTCCATGGCATAATCTATTGGCTTACTTGAAGCTTCCACCGTTAAAACATCAGCTTCAGATTCGTAGGATATTTTATTTTTTTTGTTATTTTTTGCCATATTTTTTTGAACGGCCCGGATAGAAAGTAATAACTTTCATATTCATCCCTTCGTCTTTATATACTACTCTTAGTACATACATAGTGTCAAATTTACGCTGAGCTATGAGCAAAGGTAATCGTGAATAATCTATCAAATCCGGATTATTTAAAGTTTCTAAAACTTTTTCCTTTGAAATGATGAATTTATGTTTCCTTAAGATTGTAAATTTATCTTGTGCATGTTTGGTAAAGATAATCATAGCATGGACTGAAAAATTTTACTTTACTGGACAAACTGTGCCAGATGGCGGAATAGTGGTAGATTTAATAACACCAGTCGAATCAATACACCAGTATCCCGAACTATCTGACAATTTCACGCCTATGGCATATTTTTGGGCTGCTTCCTTGCAGATAAATCCTGTTCCACCTTTATCTTCAATATATGTGCGAGAAGTTTTTAACTCTGTAGATAAACAAAATCCTGAATAAACTCCTTTGCGTGCATCCCAAAAAAGTTCCGCCTGAGGACGAATATTTGCCATGGTGGCCTTGATCGCTGCTTCATTTCCTTTTTGTCGGGCCGATCCAATCGAATCATTCATAACATTGGAAACTAGAGTTTCAAAAGAGGTACTTTCGGTGGGAGCAGTAATTAGGACCGGCTCGTTATAGTCGCTCATAATGGCAACCATATTCAGCTTAACCTGCTCATTTTTGGTTAAATTCGGCTGAACTCCAAAGCTAACAGCAATTTTGTGCACCAATTTATCGTTGCGGCCAATCCAGATTTCTCCTTGAAAATCTTTCAGATTATCCAATTCTTTTTTAATTGAGGTAGGGTCAAATGCAGAAAGAGAGGAATCACTTTTGCCTATGCTGTTGATATATTCTTTGAGTGACTGCAGATACGAACTGATTCCATCTTTGTCAAGGTCAAAAGCAAAATGATAAGAAGATTCTCCGCTGATTGTTTCAGGTGAAAGTTTACCTGTCTGTTTTACAAAATGCGCATCTCGAAACATTTTGTATAAACGTTCTTTTTCTTCAGGAGTTATTTTATCAATCACCTTAGAGCTGATTCCAGAAATTGAACTAAACGGATTAGTTATCGTTTGGCCATTTTCTGACTTGAATGGAAATGAAAACCACTTGTTCTCATACAAGGAAAGCATTGGTATAGGTAAAATACCCAAAGCCGGAGCTTTGGTAAGTTGTGCATAAAAAATATTGTGGACTATCCTGAATTCAGCTTCTAAGGAAAATGAACCCATGCTCACAGAAATAACTGAAGAATTTTTAAAATTTTCAGGGTCAGAAATATCGGATAATCCTTTCACAGTAAGACTAAGTTTTTGAGAATTAGCTCCTAAAGAGGGCATAGAATTTAACCCACTCATTACATCTTTCATCTCGGAAAAATCAACATTGACCGTAACGTCATATTTAGAACTAGTGGTAGCTCGAGCTTTTTCCATCGACTTCGAAAGCAGGGTCGGCAATTTTACAAAAGTGCCCGTATAATAGACGTAAGCTCCGGCACCGACGGCACCCAGCAAAATCAAGACAAAAACTATAAAAAATATCGCTTTACTTTTGGTATGCGGCGCCACAGAAACATTCACCACCGGCTGCGGCTGGCTAAAACTTGGATTGACATTGGGTGTCATTGGGGACGAGAGAGAAGAAATCGCAGAGGCAGGAGCGGAAGTAGCTGGAGACAGAGGGGTAACAGGGGCAGTGGGAGTAGGAGGAGTGACAACCCCGACCGCCGCGAAAGCTTCTCCCAAGTCCGCATCCGTCCAACCTTGGGATTTTAAACTATTGGCGATTGCCTCTTTCGAAACATTCAGCGACAACTGTTGCCTGATATAACCTAGCAATTGAGGATTGATCATTGGTAAAATAATTAATTTTTAAAATTTTACTTCAACGGGATTCTGGGCCGCATCATTATCCCCCAGGTCAAAGAATTCCATTTTGGAGAAATTGAACATTCTGGCTATAACGTTTGACGGGAAAGATTCAATCTTGATATTCAAGTCGCGGACATTGCCGTTATAAAATCTGCGCGCCGCCTGGATTTTATTTTCCGTATCGGAAAGCTCGTTTTGCAAAGCCAAGAAATTTTGATTGGCCTTCAGGTCCGGATAAGCTTCCGAGATTGCAAAAATAGACTTGAGCGCGCCAGTGAGCATATTCTCGGCTTGCGCGTGTTCGGGGGTAGGACCGGTAGCCCCCATGGCAAGAGCGCGAGCTTTCGTTACATTTTCAAAAGCACTAGACTCATGCGTCGCATATCCCTTGACCGTGTTCACCAAATTCGGAATCAAATCATATCGCCTTTTTAATTGCACCTCGATGTCCGCCCAAGCTTCCTTGGTACGATTGCGTAAAGAAACAAAACCGTTATAAATAAAAGCTATCCACAAAACCAAAACCCCTAAAACTATTAATATGTATTTCATAATAGCTAGATTATAGCACAAAAATTGTAAAGGAGGGGGCAAGCCAACCAAAAGTTTATTTCTTTTTACTTTTAGCTTGCCACTCTTCTACCCAGATGAGGAGCGGCGAAGCAAAGAAAAGCGACGAATAAATGCCGAAGAAAAGACCGATGGTCAGAATTAGGGAAAAGTTCTTGGTCGTTTCTGGACCAAATAGGTAAAGAGGCACCAGCACAAATATAATCGTGAGGGTTATGTTGATCGAACGGACTATTGTTTGGCCGGTACTGGTACCTACGGTTTCCGAAAAATCTTTTTTCTTATTGTCATTGTCTTCTCTTAAATTCTCCCGAATCCGATCGAAAACAACTATCTTGTCATGGACTGACAAACCTAGAATTGTTAAGAGCGCCAAGACAAAAAGAGTATCGACTTCGGCGCCGGTATAATGAGCCAAGAGAGCGAAGATGCCGGTTGGAATAATTATGTCATGCAGCAAAGTGATGACCGTGATCACTCCGTACTTCCAAGAAGCCACCGGAAGCGAGACTTTACGAAAAGCATAAGTAATGAAAAGAATGATTGCGATGATGACCGCGATTATGGAAAAAATTGCTTTGCGAGCGAGCTCGTTTCCGACTGAAGGACCGATCGAAGTAAAACTCTTTTCTTCCGCCGGATATTTACCATCAATCGAGGCCGCTTGAAAGAGTGATTCGTGTTCGGCTTGGCTCAAATCCCGAGTTTTAACCAGATAACCCTTGTCCCCGGTAGGCTGAATCAGCGCCTGGCCGATATCCAGGGTTTTTACTCTATTTTCTATTAAAGATATTTCCGGCCGGAGTGCAGAATAAGAAACTTCCAGTAAAGCACCGCCTTTGAAATCAATCCCTGGCTTGAGGCTGAAAGTGAAAATAAAAATAAGAGAAATAACTACGAGGATAATCGAGAGGGAAAGAAATATTTTTTTGTATTTGGCGATAAACATAATTTCTTACAGACAGTACAGACAGAGCTTTAGACTCCGTTCAGAGTCTAAAGCTCTGTCTGGTCATTTATTAAAACCGCTACTGAATAAAAATTTGGTAATTTTGTTATTCTTCTCGATGCCGAGAGCATAAAGAAAAATTCGAGAGACAGTGATCGCAGAAAACATTGAAACCAAAACACCCAATCCGAAAGTTAAAGCAAAACCTTTGATAAGTGGTGTACCTAGCCAAAATAAAAGAATCGAAGTAATAATACTGGAAGTATTTGAGTCTCGGACCGATGGCCAAGCCCTGGAAAAACCCGCATGAATACCTTCCGAGATACTGTGTCCTTTCCGGATTTCCTCTCTCATTCTCTCAAAAATAAGAACATTGGCATCCACTGCCATCCCGAGCGAAATGATAAATCCGCCGATTCCCGCCGCCGTCAGTGTGACCGGCAGAAGTTTGAAAATAGCCAAGAGAACTGCAGTGTAAAAAGAAAGCGCCAAGACAGCGATCAGGCCCGGCAAGCGATACCAAAGGATCAAGAACAGAGCGATCAACAAGAATCCGATAATGGCTGCTTTGACCCCAGCCTTCACTGCTGATTCGCCCAAGGTCGCGCCGATAGTCTGGGTGGATAAAAGAGTAATTGGTACCGGCAGAGCACCAGAATTTAATCGACCGACTAGAATTTTTGCCTCTTGGGGGGTGAAATCGCCTGAAATAACCGCCTCGCCATTTGGAATTTCTTCCCGGACAACCGGAGTCGAAACCGGGACACCGTCAAGATAAATCGCCACCATCTTGCCGATATTTTCTTTGGTAATTTTAGCAAAAAGCGCTGTGCCCGCGGCATCGAATTGCAACTTAACGATCCACCGCCTAGTGTTTGGGTCTTGTTCTAAAGTCGCTTTTTGTAAATACCGGCCGGTCAGTTCGGTGGCCATAAATTTCTGCGATAAATCGATACTGCCTAAGTCTATTTTGCCATCGGGGTCTGCTTTTACTTCTACGGGCGCATCTTTGGGCGCTTCAGTTTTAAATTCCAAAATTGGAGTCTGCCCTATCATTTTTATCGCTTCCTTCACATCAGTTACCCCCGGTAAATCCACGATCAACTGTTCTCCTCCGCCCGCAATGAGTCCTCCATGCTGGACTTGAATCACTGGCTCGGAAACTCCAAAAATATTCATTCGTCGCTCGATCACATCCCTAAGCGCATCCATCGAACTGCCAATATCGCCGCTAGATACCGCGCTCACGTCCGCCTTGTATATGAGGTGAATACCGCCGGAGAGATCCAATCCCATGTGAAAAGGAAATTTTTTGAAAAAAGACTTCTCCGTCTCAAAATTTTTATTCAATTTGGGCTCGGTTTTGAAAACAAAAAAAGCCACGCCAGCGCCTAAAACTAAAATTATTAAAGCTAATATTATTCTCTTTCGCATAACTAATCATTCGTCCTGCCCCGTACTGAGCTTTGCTCTAGTTCGGGGTCATAAAGATACGGACATATTATATCTTTTTTAGAAAAAATGCAACAAACCAAGAGACCCCGCCACCCAACACAACCCCTCCCAAAATGTCCACCGGAAAATGTACCCCGGCCACGATACGAGCCAGGCCGATTAGAAGAGCGAAAGACATAAAGAGATAACCAATTTTTTTGTTGATGAAAAATATAGCAAAAGCTATTGCGGCGGCAACGGCTGTGTGTCCGGAAGGAAACGCGTAACCAGTCTCAAGAAAAAGCGTTTGAACATGATCAAACACATCAAAAGGTCTAGGCGTGTGAATTAAGATTTTTAATAATTTCGCAAGAATCCAAACGATTCCTCCTGAAAAAACTACTAGAAATAAATCGCACCACGATTTGCTATAAAAAAATGAAAACAATACAGCCGAGATAATTACAAGGTATATAAAATAAACAGCAAAAGACGTAATTATACTGTCAATAAAATTTGACTGATGGGCTAAATTATAAAAAAAGAAAAAGATTGTGTTGTTCATCCCGTACGAAATTTATTTAAACTAATAAATTGACCATACTTAAACAGTATAAACCTTTTTAGCAAGATTTCGTACGGGATTCATTTTGATTTCGCAACAGTTAAAACATTTTTAAGCAACATGGCCACCGTCACCGGCCCGACCCCGCCTGGAACCGGAGAAACATATCCCGCCACCAGTTTAACCGATTCCAAATCCACATCGCCGACAATTCCTCCATTTGATTCCGAAGTACCAGCATCAATAATCACCGCTCCAGTCTTTATTTTATCCCCTGTTATATATTTACCCTGCCCCATCCCTGAAATTATAACATCCGCATTTTTAATAAGTTCTTCTTTATTTTCGGTTTTACTTTGAATAACTACTGGAGATAAATTGCGAAATTGAAGCAACGCACTAACCGGCTTACCCACCAGCATTCCCCGTCCTAAAACAACTATTTTTTTAGTTTTCAAATCTAGTCCGACAGAATCAAGGAGCGCCATACATGAAAGAGCTGTAGGAAAACCTATTTTTGTATCTCCATTATAAAATTTCTCGCTCGCGAGGGTCCCTAGACAATCCACATCGAATGATGAATCAATGCTGTCGAAAACTTTTTGCTTGTCTGTATGTAGAGGCAGAGGAAGTTGAACAATAATACCACACATATTTTCTATTTTATTTAGTGCCTGGATTTCTTTGATCAAATCATTCGTAGAGATAGAGGCCGGAAAAGCCGCCTTGTGAAAACTAATCCCGACCGACTCGGCTCGTTTCGCTTTCATATCTACATATTGGATCGAAGCCGGGTCCTCCCCCACCAAGACATCGCAAAAGACCGGGGTAAAAGAAAGCATGGTTACTTCTTTTTTTATTTCGTCCAAAATTTCCTTACTTATTTTTTTCCCATCTATGATTTGCATTTTTTTATTTCCCTCTCCTTCCAGGAGAGGGCTGGCCTGCCTGCCGCAGGCAGGGGTGAGGTCACGCTCCCAAAAATTCATTCTTCGTATCGTCTCGGTGCACACTTCTAGAATACCTTTTCATGCTCATCAAAATACCGAGACCGGCAAATTCGAACAACAGATGCGAGCCGCCATAACTCATCAGGGGTAACGGAATCCCAGTGACCGGTAGTAACCCTAAATTCATACCGATATTTATGAGTATATGGCTCATGAAAAAAATAGCAATCCCCATGCCGAAAAGTATTTCAAAATTATACGCTCCAAAAGTAGCCGAGTACAGAATTCGATAAATAATCAGCCCGTACAAAAGGAGAATTAAGAGAGAGCCGACAAGTCCCCATTCTTCGGCAAAAGCAGCAAAAACGAAGTCCGCTTGCGGCTGCGGCAGAAATTTGAGCCGCGATTGCGTGCCAAAACCAAGGCCCTTGCCCAAGATCTGCCCGCTTCCGACCGCGATAGTGGATTGGAAAGCATTGTAACCAGAACCATGGATATCCGCCAAAGGATTGATAAAGTCGGCAATTCGGTCTTTCTGATACTGGGCAAAAATTAAAAACCAAAATGAAGCGAAAATAAGTGCGCCCGCGACAAATACCAGAAGCAAGTGCGTTTTGGAGATGCCGGAAACGAGCACCATACCAAGCCAGATTAAAAAGATGATCATCGCCGAGCCAAAATCCGGCTGCAGCAAGACCAGGATAAAAGGAATAAAAGCATACGAGCCGGAAATAAAAATATGTTTGATATCCCGGATCTCCACATGCCGGCGGGAAAAATACTTCGCCAAAATGAGCACCAGGACAAGTTTCATCATATCCACCGGCTGAAAAGAGACAAACCCCAGATCAAACCAGCTTTTGGAACCGTGAGAAATATTGCCGAAAATAAACAAGGCCAGCAGGATAAGAGAATTGGCTAAAAATATAAAAACCAGCACATCGGTGCGCTTCAGAAAACGAAAATCGATAAAAGAAAAAACAAAAAAAACTGCAAACCCAAGCCCGACCCAAATAATTTGTTTATTAAAAAAAAATCCGGCTTCTTCGAGCGGCGCAAAACTCTTCATGGTGACCAGCCCGGCCAAAATTATCGGCAAAATAAATAGAACTATTAGCCAATCAATCCCGTACAAAATCTTGCTAAAAAAGTTTCCTATATTCATTTAATCAAGTGGCTTAATTTAATAAAATTTCGTTCGGGATCAATTCCGTCTATGCCTCTCCTCACCTTATTGATCATTTTAGTTTAACTGAAAAAATGTTATACATCGGGATTATTTCTTTGGCGATCACCTCTCCCATTATAGGCAGGGGCCAGGTGAAAGTAATATCTTTAATCTCTTCACCTTTAAGCTTGTCAATATAAGTGTGGCTGGCTGAAATAGCATTGTGACCAGCATCATACAGAATAGTCACCACATCTATCTCTGGCACGGTAAAAAGTGAATTGTTTTTGATAGTGGCCGAGAGCCGAGGACTCGTCTTTTCATCCGAGAGAATTATGTTGGAAACTAAAACTTTAACCTGGTTGATTTTGGTTTCGGAAACTGTCACCCATTTTGGCGTTTCCGTAAATTCGAAGGTGGTATAAACCGGCACTGAATTGCCGACATCTATCCCGGGCTCAAAAATAGCGAGTTTTCCCGAGGATGAAATAAAAGCACTGCCCTCGCGCTTGCCTATATAAATATTATTCTCATCCGCAAAACGAAACCTATAATTTATTTTATCGATTGCCGTATTTTTATTATGATTCTCTAGATAAGCAATCGCATTGTAACGCCCGGGTACAACCCGGAAAGCCCGAGCCCAGAGAATGGAGACTTTGTCCACTTGCGCGAGACAGGCATTGACGCACAATCCTCCGCAATCTATGCCCGTCTCAGAGCCATTTTGCTTGCCATCAAAACAGGTCGGTTCTTTGCTAAACTTTGGATAAGCTATCATGGTGCCAAAGACGGCAAAAAACAAAACAAGCACAAAAATATAAGAAAATTGCCTTTTGAAAGCCCAGGTCATATGTAGTATTGTAGCACCCAGCAATTAATAAGAAAAGTTTTGATATCGGTGAGATGAACGATTGCCATATCGGGTGGGGCTTGAATTATAGGAATATCTGTATTGATTCGTCCGCGTATTGTAAGAATAGTTATATCCAGCAGTCGGGTATGTCACATATGAATAAGGCGCATAATAGCTAGAGTTGCCCCATGGTTGATATGAATACGGATCAGAGTAATAACTGCCATAATTGTAATTGCTGTAGCCATAATCGTAATCATAATAATTATTGTAATCGCAACAATAATAATCATCATAATAATAGTCATTGTAATAAGAACTATCGCCATAGTAGTAGTATCCGCTGTCGTGAGAAGCCAAGGCGGGAGCGCCGTGGACGCCAAACATCAAAAATAACAATAAAATTAAAATTTTCTTCATATTTTGCATATTATCACTATCCCTCCGCGAGTCAAGCTGGGCCGTAATCAAGGCGAAAACGCGAAAAAACCAGTAATTTGTTTACTGGTAATTTAAGAATCAAGTACTCGGTGCTGGCGACTGCCTACTTTCGCCAAAAAGACTATCATCGGCTCAACAAGGCTTAACTTCTCTGTTCGGAATGGGTGAGGTCGGGATTGGGACCCGACCGCAAGACTCATTGAGAATTTTTGCATAGCAAAAAGTCCAATGAGTGGACTGCTCCTGTAAGGAGGAGGTGTAACCTAATCAAAACAACTTTAAGTTTCGCAACAGCAGTTTTTACAAGTTCAAAAACAAATCTAATTCTCCTTAGAATAGCCCAATTTTACCAGCTGTTCATTGATTTTCTTAATTTGTAATTCAAGAGTATTTTTTCGGCTAAGAAGTTCTCTAATTTTTTCTAGTTTTCGTCTTTCATTATATTCTTCACGAAAAATGTCCCTACGAGCTGCCATAAAAATACCATTCCCTTCTAATTTACTTTTTAATACATTTAACGTGGTTACTCCAACGTCACGAGTCATTTCCATCCAATAATTTATTGGGATTTTGGTAAATTGATTAATTGGCAAATCTCCATAAGTCTTAAAATTTTCTATGCCCTTTATATCCTTAGTTCCATCATTATCATGAATCTCTCTTGAACATAGCGTTTCTAATCTACCAACAGGTTGTTTACTTACTGATAATTCAGCATACAACTCTCTCAAAGTTAATTTTAAGAGGCGCTCCTTTTCTGATTTATTTTCCGTTTGAGTAAAATGTTCTTTCATAAGCTACATTATAACACAAAAAACCAGCAATATTTACTGGTTGATTTTGGAATCAAGTACTCGGTGCTGGCGACTGCCTACCTCAGCACTAGAGCAAAGCTCAGTACGGGGCATGCTTTTGCTTATTCTCTGTTCGAATGGGTGAAAACGGAAAACGGGATAGGGACCCGTTTGCAAGGCTGGAGCGCGACGGCGCGAGGCATGGCGAAAAGATTTTTCAGCAGAAAAATACTTTTAGCGAGGTGTGACTCTTTTCCCAGATAGCGCATAAAGCGCTATTTACAATAATTTCCGTAAAAATAAATTCTTATAAACTAATAATTATCATCCTAACATTGGGAGTACAAAAATAGAAAATAAAATAACAACAATAATAAAAAGAGTAACGAATCTACCAGCAATTCGTGTCTTTGGATCTTTGCTTATAAGCATCGGTACACAAATTATTGATATAAGAGCGACTAAAATAACTCCACCTAACCAATCAAAAAAAATTGATTTCGGTAAAATATTTGATCCAGAAAATAACATAAGTAACATTAAACTCAAAAGAAGTACAACAAAAATTAATCTGATTGTTTTATTTTTATTTGATTCTAAATTTTTAACAACCTCAATATTTTGTTCCATAGGCATAAACTTATTTAATTCCCTGCTGATTCATCGCAGGCCTACATTATTACTAATGCAAATAGTATACCATCACGCCACAAAAAAACCAGTAAAAATTACCGGTTTCCAGAATCAAGTACTCGGTGCTGGCGACTGCCTACTTTTGCCAAAAAGACTATCATCGGCTCAACAAGGCTTAACTTCTCTGTTCGGAATGGGAAGAGGTGTGACCCTTGCGACAAATCACCAACACTGAAAACTCGATTGCGCATCGCTAAAAAGCAATGCTGATGTTTAAATATTTAAACATTTATTTTTTGGTCTCCGATTTCAGTCGGAGTGTGATTTCCAAAGTTCTTAACAGGAATCGAAACATTAGTACTTCTCAGCTCAAGCGATTACTCGCCTTACACTTAAAGCCTATCAACGTGATCATCTCTCACGGTTCTTAACGATTCCTAATCTTAAAGCTGGCTTCCCTCTTAGATGCTTTCAGAGGTTATCCATTCCCGACATAGCTACCCTGCATTGCTCTTGGCAGAACAGCAGGCACACCAGAGGTCAGTCCACTTCGGTCCTCTCGTACTAGAAGCAGATCTTTTCAAGAATCAACGAGTGCAGTAGATAGGAGACCAACCTGTCTCACGCATCTATTTATCCGCCCGCTATCGGGTTAGGATGTCCACGATTACTCGTGGGATTGGACTGTGACATCATCCTTCGACAAGCTCAGGATGTCTAACATTCAGTCTCTACGGGCATCCCATTTATGGGAATTCCCTCGGCGTTATCCCTAAAAATTTAGTAGGCTAAATAATTTGCAAAGCAAACTATCGCCCGAACTTTTGTTTACAAAAGTTCTAGGGATTTCTCCGATATAAATTAGCTTGCCATCCCGATTTACATCGGGACGCCGCCGTGTGTGCAATTTAATGCACTTGGTTGTCTTCGATTAAAACAGTAATTTTTTCTTCCCTAAAACCGAACAAACTTCGTTTGTTCTAGGTTCGGGCGAACATTTGCAAAGCAAATGTTTTAGCCTCTGAGGGTTCAAACTGTCGATCAGCCAAACTTTTTACTTTCGACTTTATAACTTTTTACTTGTCGAAAAGCTTCGCTTTTCGACGGTCTGAACCCAGCTCGCGTACCTTTT
>MFVS01000014.1:0-1923 GCA_001786195.1 Candidatus Nomurabacteria bacterium RIFCSPLOWO2_12_FULL_40_42 | reverse complement strand
GATATGAACTCTTGGGCGGAACTAGCCTGTTATCCCTAGAGTAGCTTTTATCCGTTAATCTTCCACCGCGTCTAACACGGGTGGTCGGTTCACTTGATTCTGGTTTCCCACCTGCTTGACAAGTACGTCTTACAGTCAAGCCAGCTTGTGCTCATACACTATCGGCACGGTTTCCATTCGCGCCTAGCTGACCTTTAAACCCCTCCTTTACTTTTTAGGCATTTGTGTTAACTTCATGTCGCCATGAAGATCGGACTATACATTCTCGCCGATGAGGCGAGGTTGGTTTGTAGTCTCTGAGGGAATTATTTTAATTAGTTTTTTTACTTTATAAGGAAACGTCCTATTTCTTTTAAATCTTCGGCTGTTTGACGTACCTTTTCCCATTCTTGTGGAGTTAAAGCGTCTATTCTTTCATACCAATTTTGACCGAAAAATTTTATGAAAGAATCTTTCTGTCTTTTTGTCAATAAAGATTTAATTGAAGGTGCTTCTTGTTTTGGTGCATTTTCTCCCATATAATTTTATTTCCCTGCTGATTAACCGCAGGTATACATTGTTACTTACTAATGCAAGTAGTATACCATACCCCCTAAACCCGAGCAATCTTTGTTTGCTCTAGGGTCGGGTGAACATTTTGTAATTAAGAATGTTTTAACCGGTTTTTCCAGCAAATTCCCAACTTTCCAATCACAATTTTGATACAGACAGAGGTTTAGCCTCTGTCTAGAGTCTAAAACTCTATCTGTTTCGTGAAAGCCCCCCTATTTTTGTTTCATGTCAAAGAGTCTCTTTGACATTGGAGCTGTAAAATTCGAATACTCAAAACCCAACCTCACCCTGCCCTCTCCTGAAAGGAGAGGGTGCCCCTTCCCCTTTCAGGGGAAGGCGGGGGATGAGGTGTTTCAAGTACTCGAGGGTACAGCCCCAGTAAAACTATCCGCCATATACTGTCTCAAAACGTTTTTGCCGTTTTGGTTAGAACATATCCTCAAAAAGAATGGTATTTCACTGACGAGTAGAATTCATCCGAAAACGAATCCATCAGACCTCTCCCATCTATTCTACGCAGTCCAAAAATATGCTCAATATAAAGTTATAGTAAAGCTTCATAGGGTCTTTTCGTCTAACTGCACTTAACCGGCATCTTCACCGGTATTGTATTTTCACCGAGCTGGTCCCCGAGACAGTTCTCCAGTCATTACACCATTCGTGCGCGTCGGAACTTACCCGACAAGGAATTTCGCTCTTCTACTCCTAAGAAGGACTCTATCTTTACCCACTTCGTTAGAAGTTAGGGTACTTGACGCTGGTCTCTCGTTAGCCAAGTTTTGACTGTCTTTGCATTACTGCAAAGCAGGTAGCATTCGAATAATCTAATAATTTTTTAATTTAATTATTTACCTTTTTCTACAACAGTCCCAGTCATCCTTCCGTCTTGATTTGAGATCAAAACGTCAGGACCTTAGGACCGTTATAGTTACGGCCGACATTCACCAGGGCTTATATAACTCACCATGCGCATCGCGCTACGCGCGATGCTGAAATTTAAATATTTAAATGTTTAAACATCAGCATCACATGCAATGTGATGCGCACAACGGCTATATTTGACCTTCTGGCATTGGTCAGGTGTCACCCCCTATACATCCTCTTACGAGTTCGCAGGGAGCTGTGTTTTTGGTAAACAGTTGCCAGAGATACTTTCACTGCGCCCCATGCATCACGCTACGCGCGATGCGAGATTTAAATATTTAAATATTTCAACATTTAAATTTCGCATCACATGCAATGTGATGCATGGGGAAGCCTTATCCCGAAGTTACGGCTGCTTTTTTGCCGAGTTCCTTGGGGACCACTCACTCGTTCGTCTTGGTCTAATCGACCTGATCACCTGTGTCGGTTTGCGGTACGGATTCTATA
>MFVS01000013.1 GCA_001786195.1 Candidatus Nomurabacteria bacterium RIFCSPLOWO2_12_FULL_40_42 | reverse complement strand
CGTTTGTTCCTTTCGGACGCTGCTGGTTTGATAAAACTACCAATCATCTTGCGTGGATTTACCACCCCGGAGGGCGGGAGGATGAGTCCCTCTCACCCTCGAATTTCCCTGTCCCGCATTTTAGACACTGGAACAAGGCCGGCGCCTTAGTTGATTTTGTGGAAGAGATTTTTTGCCAGTCGGTGAACGACTGGCATTCTGAGCAGAATTTTTTAGTTATCACTTCTGGGTCACGACTTGATGAACCAGTTTCATATGTTGGGTTCCACATAATTTCTATTCCTTTACTTGAAATCACTTGCATAGGTAGATCCCTTCACCTCTGAATTTTTGTTTTAGAAGTTTTCAGAAACTCCATTCCCTGTCAAAGAACAAAAAATGACGCTCATGCGCCACTTAATGGATTCCTTATGAATTAATTGCTAGTAGCTAGGTTCTAGTAACTAGAAGAAATACACAAACAGGCGCAAAAGCTGAAAAAACCAAAAAACATAAGCCTTTTGCGCCCCGCCAAGATTTATTTGATAATTTGTCTATCTTATTATATTTATTCAATATCATCATACTAGTATGCTAGTATGGATAAAAAATAAAAGCAAGGGCGATAATGACCTACCTGGGGATAACCCCAAACTAGAGCAAAGCTCGGTACGGGGCAGGCGCTATCACCATACTAGTATGCTGATATGTGTCCGATCCTACTTGAGAAATTTCAGAGTTCGTCTAAATCCTCCGTCTTTCTTGCGCATTTCCCGAGACCCGCGGGTGACAGTGACCACCCCTAGATGCAGGTCCCCTGCTATAGACCCCTGATGCTCCCCTTTCGCCAGACGCTTCACTATTTGCCAGCGCACGCCGATATTTTCAAATTCATGGGGTGTCAAAATATCTTTAATAAAATCATCTAAAAGACTTTTATCTTTTGAAATTTTGTAAATCACCTCCAGGACTTCTTTTTTATATTGTTCGGAATTGTTTTTCACATTACTTTAATTTTTGTATCACCATACTAGTACGCTGATACTCCACCGCTAAAATTTTTAGTAAACATTTACCCCAATCTTTTCTCGCACTTCTTCCATTTTTTTGGCAGCGATTTTTTTGGCTTTTTCGCCGCCTTGTTTGAGGATGGCAAGCGCTTTTGGGAGATCTTTTTCAAATTCTTTGCGCCTCTTGCGTAGCGGCGCAATAAATTTCTCCAAGTCTTCGATCAGAAGCTCTTTCAGTTCTTTATACTTCCCTGCCTTGCTTTCATATAGCGGTAAAAGCTCGGACGCTGGGCGAAGGAGGTTGTGGATGGCGTAAACATTTTTGGGAATTCCTTCACTCGAATCGGTGACAATGCTCATCACGCACTTTTTTATTTCTTCGTATTCGGCAAAAAGCGGGATGGTATTGTTGTAACTTTTTGACATCTTGCGTCCGTCGGTTCCCGGCACAATTGCCACATCTTTCATAATCATCGCTTCCGGTAATTTAAAAAACTGACCTCCCTCCCCGTACGTACGATTAAATTTCTCCGCAATATCTCGCGCTATCTCCACATGCTGTTTTTGATCTGCCCCCACCGGTATCAAATCCGGGCCATACAGTAAAATATCTGCCGCCATCAAGACCGGATAATTAAAAGTGCCGACATCAATTTCTTTATTTTTCATCTGCGCATCTTTGAAGGCATGCGCTCGCATTAGGTATGGCATCGTAATCATAGTATCGAAAATCCAACAGAGCTCGGTGTGTTCCGAAACATCGCTTTGCTTGAAAAAAGTTACCTTCTTCGGGTTAAGACCCAAAGCCAAGTAATCGAGCACCACCGCTTTAATATTCTCCGTCATTTCTTTCGAATTTCGCACCGATTTCATCGCATGATAATCCACAATCAAGGCATAGACTTCGTACTCGTCCTGCTGACCCAACAATTGCCGAATCATGCCGAAATAGTTGCCGATATGTGGTTTGCCGGAGGGCTGAATACCTGATAATAATATCTTTTTTGACATGTAAATATAATAACATATTTGTCCCCATTTTAGTAACAACTTTACACACTTTTACGCTTTGACAATTTTTTCCTTGTGTTAGAATGGCTTTAATGAAAGCAAAAGATTTGAAGAAGAAAGAACTTCGCCTTCCGCCTCAGAGCATTGAGTCCGAACAAGCGGTCTTGGGTTCAATCATGCTCCGCAAGGATGCCATGCACGAAGTGGAAGACATAGTCTCGCCGGATTCTTTTTACGTGGAAAAACACAAGAAAATTTTTCAAGCGATGCTAGATCTCTCTCTTAAAAATGAGCCGATTGATATGCTTTCTCTTTCGACCAAGCTCGGGGAACAAAAATTGCTCGAGGCCGTCGGCGGCAATGTTTATCTCGCCGAAATAGTCAACGTCGTCCCCTCTTCGACCAACATCAAGCACTACGCGAACATTGTGCAGAAAAAATATGTTCTCCGAAGTTTGATCGAGGCCGCTGATTATGTATCAGAACTCGCTTTCGAAGAAGGCGATGACCATATGGACGACATTTTGGATATGGCCGAAAAGAAAATTTTCAGCGTTGTCTCTTCCCCAAAGAATCAAAAATTTGTAAACTTAAAAGACGCCTTGCCAGAGGCCTATGAGCGACTGGAAAAATTGCACGAAAACAAAGGCATGCTGCGTGGACTGCCGACCGGCTTCCGGGATCTGGACAATATCCTTTCCGGTTTGCAAAAATCCGACTTGGTAATTATTGCAGCGAGACCTTCCATAGGTAAAACCACTCTGGCACTCGATATCTCGCGGATGACTGCCACCACGCATGGAAAATCGGTGGTTATATTTTCTCTGGAAATGTCTTCGCAACAACTTGTAGACCGCATGCTCTCCGCTGAGAGCCGAGTTAATGCCTGGAACTTGCGCACTGGACGTCTATCTTCAGATAAAGAATTTTCGCAGCTGCGAGATTCGCTCGACAAGCTCGCCAAAGCAAAAATTTATATCGACGACCAACCAGGGAATTCGATCGTTCGCATGAAAGCCCTAGCCCGTCGACTCAAAGCTGAAAAAGGTCTTGACCTCATCGTCGTAGATTATTTACAGCTCATGACTACTTCCAAAAATTATGATTCGATGGTGAATCAAGTGACTGAAATCAGCCGATCGCTGAAAAGCCTGGCCAAAGAGCTGGATGTGCCGGTCTTGGCCCTCTCCCAGCTCTCCCGCGCCGTAGAATCGCGCGGCGGGAAGCCCAGACTCTCCGACTTGCGAGATTCGGGTTCGATCGAACAAGACGCGGACGTGGTGATGTTCCTGCACCGCGATGACAAAGGCAAAGATGAATCTGAAAAAACCAATATCGTGGAAATTTTGATTGAAAAACACAGAAATGGCCCGATTGGAAAAATAGAACTTTATTTCGACGAAAAGACTACGACCTTCCAAACTTTGGAAAAAAGCAACTTGAGCGAATTCGCCCCGGCTAAAGTCAAAGGAGATTTGGATGATTTTTAATGCTAGAATCAAGGGAAGGATCCCGTACGAAATCTTGCTAAAAAAGTTTCGCATATGTGGATAGGTCAATTTATTAAGTTTAAGAAATTTCGTACGGGATGGATATAATAGACAAACTGGCTGAAGTTTTCAAGGAATTTCCAGGGATTGGAGAGAGGCAGGCCAGGCGTTTTGTGTATTTCTTGATGTATAAAAATCCGACCTACTCCGAAAATCTAAGAGACCTAATTTCTGAATTGAAAAAAGATGTAGCGCAATGCCAAGAGTGTTTTAGATTTTTCATCTTAGGCAACAAGAAAGAGAAACTATGTGATATTTGCGCAAACACGAACATAGACTTTTCTATTCTGATGGTAGTTGAAAAAGATTCTGATTTGGAATCTGTCAAAAAAAGTAGGGTTTACAATGGAAAATATTTTGTCCTGGGCGGACTCGTGCCGATCGTGGAGAAAAATACCAAAAGCAGAATTCGAATTGAAGAATTGAAAAATAAAATAAAAAAAGAAGAGAAAAATTTAAAAGAGATAATTCTAGCGTTTTCTTTGAGCCCACAAGGCGATCATACGGATTCGTATGTGAGAGAGCAAATCAAAGATCTAGCCGAAAAGCAAAAAGTAAAAATCTCCTCGCTCGGCAAAGGCCTCTCCACCGGCACCGAACTCGAATATTCCGACAACGATACGCTCAAAAATGCATTAAAAAATAGGCAATAAATTTCATACTTATTTATTTTTAACTAGAACGAGAAGTTGATTTTATAAGTTGATGTGATATGATGCTTATATGAATCAAGAAGAGATTGTAGAATATTGGATAAAAGCTTCTGATAGTGATTTTGAATTGTCAAAGAATCTTTTTAGCAACAAAAGATTTTCTTATTGTCTTTTCTTCGTCCATCTTTCCACAGAAAAATTACTGAAGGGTCTGATCGTGCATAAAACTTCAAATCCCGCACCATATGAACACAATCTTGTTCGTTTAGCAGAGGCTGCCGGTATTAAATATTCAGAGGAACAACTTGCAGTGAAATTATGACCTGGGGAGTTTTAGTTTAATAACTTAGGCAAAGGCCTCTCCACCGGCACCGAACTCGAATATTCAGACAATGATACGCTCAAGAATGCGTTAAAAAATAGGCAATGAATATAAATTATAAAGAAACGTTAATAGAAGCAGCTCACGCTGGAGGTGAAATCTTAAAAAAATACTTCGGCCAAACTTTGAATTTGATAGAAAAATCAACTGCGTCAGATTTTAAAACTGAAGCGGATATCGGATCAGAAAGCGCAATTTTGACAATTTTAAGAAATAAGTTTCCAAAATATAATATTCATTCTGAAGAAGAAGGAAAATTTGATAATGGTTCTGAATACACGATAATCGTAGATCCACTAGACGGAACAAATAATTTCGTCTTGGGGATTCCTAATTTTTCTGTCTCCATTGCAGTTGTTAACAATAAAGAAACCATTGCAGGAGTTATATATCAGCCGATTTTAAACCAAACTTATTTTGCGGAAAAAAATAACGGCGCGGAACTAAATGGTAAAAAAATAAATGTAAGCAATATCATTGACCCGAACAATATGACGATATCCTATAACTGCGGTTATAAAACTGACCGAAATCGAGTAGCTTTTGCTATAAACAATTTAATAATATCCAAGCACAAGAGGATAGTCTTCAATTGGTCGCCTTCGTATGATTATTGCCTACTAGCTTCAGGAAAAATTGAAGCAATCGTCACTGATCCAGGGACGGAAGTCTATGATTATACGGCTGGGAAATTAATAGCTCTCGAAGCCGGAGCGAAAATAGTATATCTGAATAAAGAAAAATCTGGCGATAATTTTATTTAAAGCAACAGCGATGAAACCAATAAATATATTTTAGGCATTCTCAAAAACACGCTAAAAAATAGGCAGTAAAAGAAATACACAGGAGTTTCCTATGTACATAGTATGTACATAGGAAACTCCTGTGTTATAATCAAGGTATGGCTCTAAGAAAACAAACTTTCGTTCCAGGTGAATATTATCATTTATATAATCGTGGTACCGAAAAAAGAATAATCTTTCTAGACGAGCAAGACTATCATCACTTCTTGTTTTTGATGTATATTTGTAATACAGAAAAAAGTATAACGTTAAGAAGTATTGGAAATGGAGAATTTTTTGAACGCGGAGAAACAATTATTGATATTGGATCTTTTTGCTTAATGCCTAATCATTTTCATATACTTGTTCATGAAAAAATAGAAAGCGGTATTTCAACATATATGCGAAAATTAATGACTGGATATTCAATGTATTTTAATAAAAAATATAAAAGAACTGGAAAATTGTACGAGGGAGTTTTTAAATCAATTCATGCAAATAAAGACACATATTTAAAATATCTTTATTCATATATGCACCTAAATCCAGCTAAATTAATAGATAGTAAATGGAAAGAAAAAAGAAATAAAACGGTAACAGAGCTTTTAGAATATGTATTTAAATATCCATACTCCAGTTTAAAAGAATATGAAAGTGAAAAATTTAAAATTCTAAATCCTGCAGTGTTTCCTGTTTATTTTAAAAACCCAATTGATCATAAAAAAGAGCTTTTTGAATGGCTTGATATTGAGAATACATAGGAAACTCCTATGTATAGGGCACCGAACTCGAATATTCCGATAACGATACGCTCAAAAATGCGCTTAAAAATAGACAATAAATAGGATCTACTAACCTTCACCTAATTCCTTAGCTATGAACAGTCCAGATGCCTTTAGACATCCTCGTAGGAATGAGGATTTATTTTTGCGATTTTTCAATGA
>MFVS01000012.1 GCA_001786195.1 Candidatus Nomurabacteria bacterium RIFCSPLOWO2_12_FULL_40_42 | reverse complement strand
GATCTTTAAGAGTATTTAGCCTTAGCGGTTAGTTCCGCTAGATTCCCCCCGGCCATTCATGTCCTGGGGTACTCAAGAATAGCAATAAAAGAGATAAATTATTTTCGCTTACGGGACTATCACCCTCTATGGTGTCGCTTTCCAGCAATTTAAGCTAATAACTTATTTTTTGACTCCTCTCTAATTAAATAAAAACTGCTACCTTACAACCCTCCGACTTGCGTCGAAGTTTGGGCTTCTTCCTTTTCGCTCGCCGCTACTGGGGAAATGTGCGTGCGTAACACGCGAGATTTAAACATTTAAATATTTAAATACCGCGTGCTACGCACGCGTTGGTTTATTTTCCTCCTGGTACTGAGATGTTTCACTTCCCAGGGTGCGCTCTTTTATCATAAAGATAAAAATTGTTCCGTTTAAATGGAACAGGGTTTCCCCATTCGGAAGCTTATCGCAGCAACGCCACGTCCTTCATCGCCTCTTAAAGTCAAGGCATCCACCGTACGCCCTTAAATTTCCTGTTAAGAAATTTGAAAACCACATGCGCTCCGACTTGCGTCGGAGCTGATATTTAAATGTTTAAATATTTAAATATCGAGTTTCCAAACAAGAACCGCTTCTTGTTTGGAAACTTATCTGTCTGGGCTTAAAAAGACCCTAAGCGTGTTTCGCACGCCGGGCGACCCTCTTGGGTTTAGCCCTCACTAACACCCGACAGAAATTAAATTTTCAATTTTCGTTCCGTCCTGATTTTTCAACAAAAAAACCGCCTTTCGGGCGGCTAACAGACAAAAGAAAGTCTGCAATTAAGGCCGCCTTTTGAGTTTATTTTTTGTTATTGTCATACTGATAAAGCCAGTATAATCTAAAGCAAAAAGGATGTCAAATCAGGCTTTTGGGATAATCTGTGGACATCTTTTGGGCTATTTTCTAAGGGTTAAATTCTGGTGAATACTTTTAAGTTATAATTTATTCCACTTTTTCAATACTTACAATTTTTATTTCCTTTTCGCCGCTTTGACGAAAGCCGTGAAAAGCGGATGCGGGGCAAACGGGCGAGATTTGAATTCCGGATGAAACTGCGTACCCAGATAAAATGGATGATCTTTCTTTGGCAGTTCGGCAATTTCCATCAGCGTGCCATCTGGCGAAACTCCGGAGAAAACCAGTCCGGCTTTTTGAAGTTGTTCGACATATTTATTATCGACTTCATAGCGGTGCCGATGACGTTCGGAGATTTCTGCCTGACCATACGCTGCGGAAGCAAGGCTTCCGCGTTTTAGCATAGCCGGGTAAGCGCCGAGCCGCATGGTTGCCCCGTAATTTTTATTTTTTATTTTGTCCACTTGGTCCGCCATGGTAGCGATGACTGGGTGCGGGGTTTCAGGATCCATTTCGGTCGAGTTGGCATCTTTTAATTTAAGAATATTTCGGGCATAGGCGATGGTCATAATCTGCATGCCCAAGCACAAGCCGAAGTACGGGATCTTTTTTAGGCGAGCATAATCCGCCGTGAGAATCATCCCCTCCACTCCTCGATTACCAAAACCCCCGGGCACAATAATGCCGTCCAAACTATCAAGCTCACAAAGAAGCGAGCTATCTTTTTCGTATTTCTCCGAATCGAGCCATAAAATATTGGGCTTAAAACCGAGCGCCCAAGAAGCGTGATTAATAGATTCGATGACGGAAATGTAAGTGTCTTTGCAAGATTTGAAATTAAAATATTTTCCCACGATGCCGATCTTAACTTCTTTGTCTATTTTTTTTATTTTTTGGGCGAGAGTTACCCACTCGGATAAATCTCGCTTACGTACCGGCAAATGAAGAGCTTTAAGCAAAGTCTCCCCAAAATTATCCTTTTCAAAATTTACTGGCACGTCATAAATCGAATAAACATTCGGCGCGGAAATTATCCGCTCGATCGAGAGACTGCAGACATTATTAATGGTTTTTTTAATGTCGGATGTGGCGGGCTTATCAGCTCGACAAATCACAAAATCTGGATTAAGGCCTACCGAATGTAAATCAATCACGGCGCGCTGAGTCGGCTTGGATTTCTGCTCTCCAAGGAGAGTCGGTGTCGGCAGATAACTTATCAAAACAAACAAAACATCTTCCGGATTTTTAGACTTCATCATTCTCGCGGCTTCCAAGAAAGGCAGGAGCTGGTATTCGCCCACAGTGCCACCGTATTCAATAATAGTGATCTCTGAATTATTTTTTTTCTGACAGACCTCGATGCGCCGGATTATTTCTTTGGGAATGTCCGGATAAACTTCAACATCTTCACCTTCGTACTCCAGATTACGCTCGCGTCGGATGACTTCGGCATAGATCTGGCCAGTGGTTATGTAATTCTCGCGAGTGCTCGTTTGGTCGGTAAAACGCTCGTAATTGCCTAGGTCCTGATCCGCTTCAATGCCATCTTCACCAACAAAAACTTCCCCGTGTTCTGCCGGACGGATAGTGCCAGCGTCAATATTTACATACATATCCGCCTTTAAGTTGGCGACTTTATATCCACGAGACTGTAAAATCTTACCGATCGAGGCGGCAGCAATACCTTTGCCCACGCTAGACATAACCCCCCCCACTACAAAAATATATTTACAATTATTTTTTTTCATTATCCTTCATTTATTTATTCAAATACTTCCGAACCGCCAAGAAACTGGAAATCACTCCAAGGAGTATACCTGATAATAAAATTATTGCAAAAATCTGGAGGAAATTGGAAAGATAATAATCGTAAAGATTTAGTCCGAGGAAAAGAGTCATGTTGCGCCCGAGCCATGCCGTAATCGGCCAGAAGAGAAGCAGGATTAAGATACTGGAAATAACGCCATAAATCGCGCCTTCGATCATAAATGGACCGCGCACCCGCATTTTCGAAGCACCGACTAAGCGCATCACCCCGATCTCTTCTTTCGAAATGAATATAGTCAGGCGGATCGTGTTGTAGGTGATTATGATGGCCGAAATCACAAGATATAGGGTAAGAAGAAAGCCGAGGCGCCGAGCGCCGGAAATAATGGCATTCAATTTTTCGATCACCAATTTGTTGTCATAATAATTGGAGTGATTGATAATATCCGAAGAACCGGAGACCAGCGCATTGTCAGACTTTAAAAAATTCGCAATATTTTCGTATTGGGAAATTTCTTTGGTTTTGATATTGAGCGTAGCGCCGAGCGGATTCTCGCCTATCTCGTCCAAGGCCGCAATCGTCGGGTAATCGTTCTGGTGACGTTCTCGGAAAAGTTTTAACACTTCTTCGCTGCTAGTATAGGAGACACTGGCCACTTCTGGCAATTTCAAGAGAGACTCCCGTAGGAACATTATTTTCGACTCGCTCGCGCCCACATTAAAGTAAATAGTTACATCCACTTTGTTTCGGATAACATCGAGCGATGAATACAGCACCGCTTGCAAGAGAATAATCGTAACGATCACCGCGAGAGTATTTATCACTTGTAGCACTGCCGCAGCGGAAACCGAGCCGCCTCTCTTGAAATTTATAAATCCCGCTTTAATAATTCTTTTGAGTTCAGTCATGGATTAGGTTATAGATTCTAGGTTCTAGCGACTAGTCACTAGCGCCTAATTATAATAGCACGATTCTACTTATTACTTACTATGTTTGGTGTCTCTAATAATTTTGCCGTTTTCCATGGTGATGATCCGGCTACCGACAGAATCAATCACGCTTTTGTTATGCGTAGCCAAGATCACCGTCGTACCTAAGTCATTTATTTTTTTTAAAATTTGCACGATCTCGTGGGTATTGATGGGATCTAGATTACCGGTAGGCTCATCCGCAATGATAAGCTCGGGCTGGTTGATGATGGCCCTCGCTATGGCAAGCCTCTGTTGCTCACCCCCAGACATTTGGCTCGGAAAATGGTACAGCCGGTGGCCGAGATCCACTAGCTCGAGCACATGCGGCACATCCGTTGCTATCTCTTCATCGCTCTTGCCGACAGCTTCCATAGCGAAAGCTATATTCTCGTAAGCAGTTTTGTTCGAGAGTAATTTGAAATCTTGAAATACAACTCCGATCCGGCGGCGTAACTTGGTCAGACCTTTATTTTTCAGTTTATGCACATCGATGGATTCGAAAAAAACAGTGCCTTCCGTTGGAACATCGTCAGCCAAAATCATTTTGGTCAGGGTCGTCTTGCCCGCCCCAGAGCGTCCGACAATGGAAACAAATTCTCCAGCGGTGATCGAAAAAGTCACATCGTCCAGCGCTAGCGCATCCCTATAATTTTTAGAAACGTTGTTGAAATAGATCATCCTTTACATTGTATCATATTTAAATCGGAGCGTAGTGAGGCTGAGGAAAATTTTTTATAAAAATATCTATCTCTCCATTCAAAACCGCCTCGGTATTCGAAGTTTCTACGCCGGTACGATGGTCTTTGACCATTTTATAAGGATGCAAGACATATGAACGAATTTGGTTCCCCCATTCTATCTCCATGTTTTTGTTTAATTGCAGACTTTCTTCTACACATCTTTTTTGTTTTTCCGCTTTTTTAAATATTTTTGCTCGCAGAATACTCATAGCCTGCTCGCGATTTTGTTCTTGACTGCGCTCGCCGGAGGCCGAGACGGCAATACCGCTTGGAATATGGACAATGCGCACAGCTGTCTCTCTTTTGTTCACATTCTGCCCGCCAGGGCCGCTAGAACGGGCAAATTCTATTTTCAAATCTGCTTCCGGAATAACTATGTCCCGCTCCTCTAGCTTAGAAAACTTCGGCAGAACTTCTACCAAAGAAAAAGAAGTGTGCCGTAACTTTTTGGCATTAAATGGAGAAATACGCACCAAGCGGTGCACGCCAGATTCGTTCTTGAGAGTTCCGTAAGCACCCTTCCTTATTATCTCAAAAGAAACATTTTTATATCCATTATGTTCATTTTTATGCTCATGAATAAATTTTATCCCCCAGCCTTTTTTATCTGCATACTTGAGATACATAATAAGAAGCATAGCCGAAAAATCTTCCGCATCGTCCCCGCCGGCGCCGGAGATTATCGTCACGATAGCGTTTCCTTTATCATATTTCCCCAAACCTTCTTTTTTGTTTTTTAATTCCGCCAATTCTTTCAAAATATTTTGTGCTTTATTTTTGTCACTCCAAAAATCTGGCAAAAGCATTTGCGCTTCGAGTTCATTTATTTCTTTTTCTATTGTATTTTTGTCTTCAGTTGCCACAAGAATGAGTATAGCAAATTTTTGCAAAAAAAGTGAATATATAGTAATCTATGTTTTGAATTCACTCGGACGTTGTGTAAATAAATTTACACATGCTCCTCGTTAGTCAGAATAAATTACTATTGTCCTTATGCCGTTGTAGCTTAGTGGTAAAGCACGTTCTTGGTAAGAACGAGACCGTGGGTCCGATCCCCACCAACGGCTCCGCAATCAAAGAGAACGATTTTTTCGTAAAATTTTTTCGCGCGGAGCGAAGCTCCGCGTAATGTGGCAAAGGGTTTCCAGACGGAATGCGGGATTTTAAAAAGAGGTTCGAGCCAAAGATTTTTTGGAGGGAGAGTTTTTTGGAGGGGAGGTCGGCTGTTTTTGATATTTCATCCAGTATTAAAGCGTCTTTTATCCATTCTCGCGTCGGTTCGATCCATGCGGAGGGGGTTCGCTCAAAACGAGCTATTTGCTCCTCGATAGACTTCTTCTTGGACATAAGCAAACGACGCCTTTCTAGGTAGTCGCTTCGCTCAATGTCTTGTGCGACATAGACATCAGTAAGTCGGGCGAGATTGTGAGAAATGTCTTTTTCTTCTCCTCGCAATTCTTGAACTGCCTCCGAAGCAGTTTGTTTTGTTTTCTGTTCTTCGGTATCTAACATAGCGAATAATTTTGTCGCCCATTCTTTCGGCAAAATATATTCGCTGAGTATGTTTGATAATTGGCGGTCTAATTCTTCCGCTCTGATACAAGGTTCAGAACATTTTTGTGTTTTAGATTTTTTTGAACAATGATAATAAGTGTAAAGATGGGTAGTGCCATTCTTTTGTCGTTTTATTTTTATTTCTCCCGTAATTCCCATACCACAATTTCCACACGAAAGAAGTCCACAAAATGGTCTTGGGTCAGTTTTCTTATCGGGAGTGCGACCTCGACCTCTCAATACAGAGTTAGCTTTATCAAAAAGTGCTTTAGAAATAATTGGCTGATGTTTGCCTTCATATATTTCTCCGGCATGGCGAAAGTGTCCGTAATAAATTGGATTATTTATGATATGTGATACTCGCGAAACATGAATGCGATTTTTATTTTTGGAAAATATGTTTGCCTTTTCTAAAATCACCGCGAGATTTTCCAAGCGGACATTTCCCGTTGCGTAAAGTTCAAACATTTTTTTGACGAGCTTTGCGTTTTTCTTATGAATAGCAATTTTCTTAACCGCAGGATTATTTATGTAGCCAAACGGAGCGAGACTTGGGAAATCTCCATTTCGCGCTTTTTGTCGTAGTCCGCGAGCGGTGTTTTCGCTTAATTGTCGGACATATTCATTCGCCATACCTAACTCAACGGACATCATTAAAACATTGTCATTTGAATAATGACTTTGGCTGTGCGTTTGTATATGTTGGATTATTCCTTGTTGCAGAAGCCATTGTATTTTTCCACTATCAACAGGATTACGCGATAAGCGGTCAATTTTCCAGCAAACAATTCCCTGAACTTCGCCTGCTTGTATTCTTTTTAGCATTTCATTAAAGACAGGGCGTCCTGGAATTTTTGCGGAGCGTTTTTCTATAAATTCATCGGCAATGTGAAGATTCTCTCTCTTTGCAAGTTCGCGTAGTTCGGCGAGCTGGGATTCAATAGAGAGGATTTGTTTGTCTTCTACATCTGTTGATTTTCGAGCGTATAAAAAGTAATTCATAACTTTGATAGGTTATTTATTATTTTTGCATTTGTTGTAGGGCTCTATTTACAATATCCGCCACTAAATCCTTTCTGGCTGTTGCAAGAACTGGTAATGCAGCCAGTACAGAAGGATTTGTTGTGGGAAGCAATTCCACCTTGCCTTTATTAAAGTCAGCAAGATTGGTAAGAAACTCGTCTAGCCAAGAAGGAGTAATAGTTAAAACTTGATCAAAATCAATTTGAACAGGAACTTCTGGATTTAGTTGTGGACGAATTGCATTAAATGCCTCTTGTCCTAGAGGACGGGACACAAGCACATTTCCAAATTTTTTAAGATAAATAGTTTGCATATTTTAATTACTAGAACATTATAACACTATATGTACCTCTAATGTTTTCTTTTGCTATTTTGGTAATAATTGAATCTGGTTTTTTAACACCTACACTAACCTTAGCAATGCCGGAGCGGAGGAGAAGTCCAATTTCTTTCGATTCAGTAACATTTCGTACAACTTTCAATCCGTTCCCTCTTTTTTCTGGATTTCTTCCTGAGATAATCTCATTGAATGCAACAGTAAGCGCTTCTGTATCAGTAGCAATAGACGGTCTAACTTGCTGGAGAGTAGCCTTGACTCCACGTCCTCGGTCTGCCAGAACTATAATTCTCTTTCTTATATCATACGAATAAAATATGCCTGGAACGTCAGGCCAATTACCCACATTGTGTGCGAAAGAGTTATCGCCAATTTCACCAACCACAAGAGTGATGAGTGAGGCAAGTTCTTCAGAAATATTTTTATTATTTTGAAACTCAGAGCCCATTTTGGATAAACGGCTTGTAAACCGGTCCTGGCGTTCACAATATAAATCACTACTGAGATCTGGTGGTATAGAACTTATCGCCCACGCTAAACCTATAGCTTTTATATCTAAAGCAAAACTTTTTAGATCTTTCAATAAATAATAACGTTGCTTTCCAGCACTACGCTGGGGTTGCAATTTACCAGATTTTTCCCAATTACGTAAAGTTTGAACTGAAATACCAAGTATTTTAGCAGCTTCACCTATGCGAACTTTTTTGTCTGTATTAACCATATTTAGCAAGTTTAGTACATAAACCTATAAAAGTCAATATATCTTAGTAGGTTTAAGGGTTAAACCTATCAAATGTAAATTCCAGCTTTATATTATATAGGGAGTTTGCCAGAGGCAAAAGTTTTAACACGCGCACGGGAGGGAGGGGACCAAGCGCATGCATTTTCCGCCTTCGGGCATTTCCGCTAGACCCGTTAGAAGAAAAAGACGAGCGCCTGAGTGGTATGCAATCCTAAATCGAAAGCGAAAGCTACACACCAAACGAGAACTGAAAAAACTGAGAGGGGTTTGTGCGGCCGGGTGGGGTGAGCCCTGTCCCGCTTTGCGGGATGCGACCGTAGGGAGCACGAACCGAGGCACCGCGCTGGGGAGAGGAGAATCCTCTCCCCAACTAGAAATGGGAACGGCTCATTTCCTGGTATTTGAGCCGTTCCCATACCTAGAACTGGCGCTCGTAGCCCTAGCGGAAATTCCCGAGGCGGATGCCGAGGGTGTATTCCTTTAGACCCGACACAATGTGATATGATGAACGAAGGCACCGAGTATTTTGGATTTTGGGTTTCCCGCATTCCTCTCTACGAGAGCAGTACACCTTTTGGACGGAGTACCGTCTCAAAAGGTCTTGTGCTTGGGTCCCAATCCCAAGCTCACCCCAAACCTCCTAGGGTGGAATTTAATCCCGCCGAATTTAAGAAAATATTAGCCGAGGTTTTGCGAATTCATTTTTCCCAAAAATCGCTTTCGCAAAACCGAGTCCGCTTTTACATTTGGCACTTCTCCTGAATTTTTGATAAAGTAAGTTCGAGCCTTGTTTAAGAGGCACTCCAGCCGATATAGTTCAGTGGTAGAACACTACTTTCGTAAAGTAGGAACGTGGGTTCGACTCCCACTCTCGGCTCCAGCAGTGTACCTAAAGGTTTTTTCGTAAAATTTTCGCGCGCAGAGCGGAGCTCTGCGTAGTGGCTGAAAGCATTTCCGGACGCAATGCGGGATTTTAGGGTGAGGTTCGAGCCAAAGATTTTTTGGAGGGAGAGTTTTTTGGAGGGGAGGTCGTCTGTTTTTGCTATTTCACCTAGCATTGAAGCGTCTTTTATCCATTCTCGCGTCGGTTCTAACCATAGAGACGGGGTATACAAAAGTTTGGCTATTTGCTCGTCTACGGATTTCTTTTCCGACATAAGCGAGCGACGACGCTCTAATGTAGTCTTCGCGCTCAATGTCTTGGGCTACATAGACATCCGTGAGTCTTTTTATGTTGCGAGAAAAATCTTCTGATTTTTCTCGCAGTTCCAAAACTGCATCAGAAGCTGAATCATTGATTTTAGTTTCCTCAATATCTAACTTGCCAAATAATTCTTCTACCCATTCTTTAGGCATAGCATATGCGCCGAGCATTACGGAAAGTTGGCGATCTAATTCTTCTCCCCTAATACATGGCTCATCACATTTTCGTGTCTTTGATTTCTTGGAGCAATGATAATAAGTGTATTGGTGCGTATTTCCATTTTTCTGTCGTTTTATTTTTATCTCCCCCGTGATACCCATACCGCACGACGCACACGAAAGTAAACTGCACAGAGGTCTTGGGTTGAATTTTTCGTTTGGTTGGCGATTCCTAGATTGCAAAACAGCATTTGCTTTGTCAAAAAGTTCTTTAGTAATAATCGGTGTATGCTTGCCTTCATAGATTTCTCCTGCATGGCGAAACTGCCCGTAATAAATCGGGTTTGTGATGATTGCCGAGATGCGCGAAATATTACATCGATTATTTTTCCTTGATTTGATGCCGGATTTTTCCATAAACTCGGCAATATATTTAAGATTAACTTTGCCTGTGGCGTACACTTCAAATAACTTTTTGACAATTTTTGCGTTTTTACGATGCAGTTCTATTTTCTTAATCACTGGATTATTGATGTACCCTATCGGAGCGAAGCCGGGAAATTCTCCGCGTCGCGCTTTTTGTCGGAGTCCTCGCGCAGTATTTTCACTCAACTGCCGGACATATTCATTCGCCATACCTAATTCAACAGACATCATTAAAACATTGTCATTTGGATAATGACTTTGACCGTGTGTTTGTATGTGAGCAATTATTCCCTTTTGCAAAAGCCATTGGATTTTTCCGCTATCAACAGGGTTACGAGATAGTCGGTCAATTTTCCAACAAACAATTCCTTGCGCTTCGCCATTTTGAATACGCGAAAGCATGTCATTAAATATCGGTCTGCCCGGAATTTTTGCAGAGCGTTTTTCTATGAATTCTTCTACAATAGAAAGATTTTCCCGCTTCGCGAGCATTCGTAGTTCATCAATCTGTGCTTCAATAGAGAGAACTTGCTTGTCCTCCACATCGGTTGATTTGCGAGCGTAAAGAAAGTAGCGCATAATCGCATTATACAACTTTAATAATATGACAACAATCCGAAGTCACTATTTGCCAAGAACATATCTTAAACACTTTCTAAACGATGATGTGCTTTTTATGTATAAAAAAGGGGCGAAATTCTTTGATGATTTAAAAATCTCACCTAGTGATAGGATTTTAGAAGTTCGTGGCGAAAACGGACTATTAAATGTCGGCGTGGAGAAACATCTCTATGACCCTGAAATTGCAGGCATTAGTAGTGATGATCTGGAAAATATATTTCAAGAATTAGGGGAAGATGTTTATGATACTGTAATATCTGAAATAGAAACTTTGGGCAATGGATCACCTGTGCCTCCTAGCGTGAAAGACCCTCTTTGTTTAATGATGGCTTCTATGAGAGTTCGCACTCCACTTTTTAAGAAAGAAATAGAAGAAATGGACGAGCAAATGAAAAAACATTTAATGGCATTAAATTATGAAAGAATGACTGTAGAAGAAGTACAACAGCACGCAAAAGAAGTCACAGGCAAAGAAATTACAATAGAGTTCGCAGCTGAAATGCGAGATTCATTTATTAATAAAAATTATGCTGTTAAATATCCAAATGCATATTTTATTAAGCATGCATTATTGTTAGTAGAAGAACATATCAACATTTTCCATCAAATGACAATGACTATATGTAAATCAAATAATAGGTTTTTTGTTACAAATGACAATCCTCTTGTATATTTTGTTCCCCCAGAAAAAGTTAATGTTTATAATCCTCCGAAAGGTTTGGTAACGCCACACTGTGAAGTCTTTTTTCCGCTTACAAAAAATTTAGCCGTACATATGACTTGGAAAAAAGAGGAGGAGGAATTAAGAGAAGTGAGTCGCCAAGTTATAGATGCTTTCAATTACAATCTTTCACATAACTCTTGGGAATACATTTTTGCACCTATAAAAATAAATGAGTTGAATATATTTATACAAGAATACATTCCGTATCCATTTAAATTTGCAATTCATTAAGGGAGGAATTTTAACACGCGCACGGGCGGGTGGGGCAAGTGTTATCTATTCTGTACGATCTCCCCTCCAAAAAACTCTTCCGCCAAAAATCTTCGGCTTTTGAATTTTTCGAACCTCACCCTAAAATCCCGCATTGCGTCCGGAAATGCTTTCAGCCATTACGCAGAGCTCCGCTCTGCGCGCTAAAATTTTACGAAAAAACCTTTAGGTACACTGCTGGAGTCCTTATTAAAATCAGCTAGAACCTATTTTAGTAAAAATTCCTAATGCGCACGCTACGCGTGCCTCTTAACTTGAAACTGAACTCTACGCTCCGATAATGTGGTAATGCAAAACAATTCCGCCAGCGCGCCAAAGGCGCGCTCTGCCCTCACCCCCTCGCATTTCCATTCTATTTTAGTTTGGCGGGAAGATTTTTAAATTTGGGATGGGCGAGGGGGAATCGACTTATATTGACCAGCTGTTTAATGTCGGTGTGGATTTTTCAATGAATATAAAAACTGACGATGACTCCAACTGACATTTGTGTTGTTTCCATAGACCCAGAAAAGTAATTGACAAAAAAATCATACCTGATATACTTGGGGTATGGACTTATTTATACCAAAAGAACCAACGGAGGTAAAAGCCTGGATTCTAAATATTAAAAAAATGAACAGTCCCTCCCCTGATATTAACTGGGATACGCTTAATATTTGGTATGGCAATCAATTACCGAAGTATCTATGGGGTCAGTGGAAAGAAATACTAAAGCCTGCCGGTTTTACATGGCAGAGTTTTCTTAAATTATTAAGTCGAAGAACTGATGCGGTGTTGATGTGGTATAAAGGAGCATATACTTGGAATCAACTAATGGAAGAAACTATAAAGTTAATCGAGGGTCCTTTAGGTCGGGAGCTTATAAAAAAGAAATAATATATGTCGGAACTTTTTAAAACATACTTAGCACACGCTCTCACGGAAAAAAAATCGGTTTCTGATAGAGAGAAACTTAATAATTCGATTCGGGCGGCAAATATTGATCTGAATCCCCACCAAGTTGATGCCGCAATTTTTGCATTTAAAAGTCCGCTTTCTAGGGGTGCTATTTTAGCTGATGAGGTAGGACTAGGAAAAACGATTGAAGCAGGGCTAGTCATAGATCAACTCATGGCAGAAGGACGTCAGAAAATATTGATTCTCGTGCCCGCTTCTCTTCGTACACAATGGCAGGATGAACTCAAAAATCGTTTTTATCTTGAAAGTAAAATTCTTGATGGCCCAATTTTGAAGAAAATGCAAAAAGAACAAATGAGAGCTAATCCACTAGAAGACGGCGGTGTCTTTATTGCTTCACACAACTTTGCCTATAGATATGATTTTATTTGTGCAACGATTCAGTGGGATCTTGTTGTAATTGACGAAGCACACCGCCTGAGAAATGTTTGGAGAAAGAAAAACAAAACTGCAAAGAAAATCCGCGAGGTTTTGAAAGGTAGACCGAAGATTCTTCTCACAGCAACACCTCTACAAAACAATCTTATGGAATTATTTGGTTTAACAAGTTTCTTAGATGAAAACTATCTTGGGACGGAATATTCTTTCAAAACACTTTTTGCGAATCCAGTTAAAAAGCAAAATAAAACAGAAAGATTACTTCAGCTCAAAGAGAGATTGATGGGAATGATTGACTCTGAATCCGGCGAGTCAAGCGGCGGAATTTTAACAAGAACACTTCGTAAGCAAGTCAAAGGACTCGTCGCTTTTACTAATCGCTATAGCATTACCGAAGATTTTGCACCAAACGACGATGAAGTAGAACTTTATAATAATGTAAGTGAGTACTTGCGACGACCTTATCTTGCTTCTACAAGAGCAACTCAGCGAAACATGATGGAGCTTGTGTATCGAAAAATACTTGCAAGTTCAAGTTTTGCTATTGCTGGAACACTTTACAGGGTATCTCATTTTCTTGCAAAACGTCTTCAACAAGAATTTGAAATAACTGAAGACGAACTCAATACTCTTGCCGAACAGGAACAAACGAAAGCAGAGACTAAGTGGAATAAAAATCTTTCAAAAGTCACTTTTCCTAAATACGATAATATTAAAAAAGAAAATGAACAAGAAACTCTGCCCGGTCTAGATGATATAGAGGAAGATCTATCAAAAATTGTGGAGGAGTCCGAAGATGCCGATGACCTTGGTGAGGATGAATTGCTTGATGATGAAACAAAAAAATTTGTTGAGAGAGAAATTGACCATAAATTTACAAAAGAAGAAGTATTGCAAGAGCTTCGAGATGTCCTAACTTACTTTGAATTACAAAACTCCGCAAGCCGACTTTTTCACAGGCGCATTTAAATACCTTCAGTTGTCTGAATTTTTGAAACAAAAGTCTA
>MFVS01000011.1 GCA_001786195.1 Candidatus Nomurabacteria bacterium RIFCSPLOWO2_12_FULL_40_42 | reverse complement strand
AATGAAAAGTGATATATTAAAAGCTAATCGGCTCGCTATGGAAGCAAAGCAAATACAGATTTAGTTCACTGATGTTTTAATATGAGCTATTAAGTTCTAAGTGAATCAACGTCATCTTCTGGTCTCTTGGTTCAAAAAGGGTAATTTGGAAATTGTAATTTTTCCCGAGTTCTAGTTTCTCGCGCAGCTTGGCTTCGGATGGGAAGGTGGAATTGTGCACCAGTCCGGCGACGCCTTCTTTGATTGAGACCAGAGCGCCGTGTTTATTGTATTTGATCACTACTCCTTTGACGATATCACCTTTTTTAAGTTTGCCTTCAAATTCTTTCCAAGGGTTTTCCTTGAGCGCTTTGATCGAAAGCGATATTTTGCCGTCTTTTATTTCAATAACCCTCGCGCGGATTTTGTCTCCAGTTTTAAACATAGTGCGCGGATTTTCTACTAGCCCCCAGTCGAGCTCCGAAATATGCACTAGGCCTTCGAGCCCGTCTTCCAGCTTAACGAACACTCCGAAATCAACTAGTCCTGCCACTATGCAGTCCAAATCCTGACCGATAGTATATTTGCTCAAAATTTCCTTTTTTTCTTCGGGATTATTGTCTTTTTCTGAAAATATCAACTTACCTTCTTTAGGCATGGTGGAAATAATCATCACCGAAATTTGCTCCCCGACAAGCTTCTTCAATTCCTTTAGGATTTTATCTTTATCGGAGTCAAGCACGCGCGGATAGTGGTCCGCCTTAAGCTGGGAAGCTGGTAAGAATCCTTGGATGCCCTGCCACTCCAAAATGAGTCCTCCCTTGTTCGCGTCTTTTATTTCCAAACTCATCACTGTCTTTTCTTGGATCGCTTTTTCCGCTTCATTCCAAGTGAGCGCTTGCTTGGCTTCTTTGAGCGAAAGTTCGATATAGCCGTCGGCGTTTTCTCTTTCCACCACTTTGGCTTTAATGATATCACCGATGCGTATTTTTTTAATTATGTCTTTGGCATTAATAAATTCGCGACCGTAAATAATGCCGGTTCCATAGGGGGCCAGGTCGACATAAACCGATGATTTTTCTACACTAATAACTGCACCTTCAACGAGAGAATCAACTTCCGGCTTATTCACACTGCGGCTGACGATCGAACTTAGCACTAAGTTTTCTTGGGAGTTTACGCCTACAATCACTGCTTCTTCTTTAATCATAATATTTAATAAAAAATCCGCTCAATAAAATTATGAAGCGGATTAAGGCTTAGGTTTTCTGAACAAAATGCTTCAGAAGGTTATCCTAAATCCAGGCTTTTCCGCCTCTTCGGCGGATCGTCGTTGAGGCGATAATGCTTTCATTATAGCAAAAAATATGCTAGAATGCAAGTAATGATAATCACATATTTTGGTAAACAATTTTTCAAGATTCAGCAAGGCGAAACCGTCCTCGCTTTTAACCCCGTCAGTAAAAGTTCAAAAAGCGGTATCAATGTCCATTTTGGCGCCGATATTGCCCTGGTCACCACCAATCACCCCGACTACAATGGTGTGGACCAGTTGTCGCACGGGGAGCGGGTGCCTTTTCATGTTACCGGTCCGGGCGATTATGAAATAAAAGAAATTTTTGTTAAAGGAATAATGTCCGGCGCGCTCTTGGGCGGTAAAAAATATATTAATACCATTTATACAGTTACGGTGGATAACATTAATATTGCATTTCTGGGGGTATTGGCGGATACGGAAATCTCCAAAGAAGCGCATGAGGCGATCAGCAGTCCGGATATTGTTTTTATTCCCATTGGGGGTAAAGATATGATGGATGCCAAAAGCGCAGCTAAGCTGGCATCTTCGCTCGAGCCAAAAATGGTCATCCCGATGGACTATGACGATAGTTCGCTTAAAGCATTTCTAAAAGAAACCGGAGAAGAAAAAGCCGAGGTGGTGGAAAAGTTGACCCTAAAGTTGAAAGATTTGGAAGGCAAAGAAGGGGAAGTAGTAGTTTTAAAAGCAACATAGATAGCGCCTAGATAGCGCCTAAAGCCCTATCTATAAAATATAATTATGAAAAAAATTATCCACCATTTAAGAAGTCAAAGCGAGGAAGTTCGAAGGCATATTTTGCATGTTTCGACAGTGGTCCTGGCGGTTATTTTAGTTTTACTCTGGATTTATTCTTTAGGAACCAGTTTGACCAATCCCGATACCCAAGCCAAAATAAGCAATGATTTGAAGCCCTTTTCAGCATTAAAAGCCAATATCGTCGGCGGATATAGAAGTTTGAACGAGCCGCAATAACTTTTCCATGAAAAAATCTTTAGAAACAGAAGACGATATGGATAAAGGAGATAAAATTCTGCCAGTGGATGTCGTCGCCGAAATGAAGGAGTCTTATTTGGCTTATGCCATGTCCGTCATCACTTCGCGCGCTTTGCCGGATGTTCGGGACGGACTCAAACCCGTGCACCGCCGAATTTTATTTGCGATGAATGAGATGGGACTCACGGCTTCGGCGCGTTTCCGAAAGTCAGCCGCGGTGGTCGGAGATGTGCTCGGAAAATACCATCCACATGGAGACGTGGCGGTCTATGATTCCATGGTCGGCATGGCGCAGGAATTTTCTTATCGCTATCCGTTTATTTTAGGCCAGGGAAATTTCGGCTCGATCGACGGCGACAATGCCGCGGCGATGCGTTATACCGAGGCAAAAATGTCCAAGATTTCGAGTGAGCTTTTGCGCGATCTTGAAAAAGAAACGGTGGACTTTCGTCCCAACTATGATCAAACTAGAAAAGAACCAGTCGTTTTCCCTTCGAGTGTGCCAGCGCTTCTTTTGAATGGCACACTCGGTATAGCCGTCGGTATGGCCACCAACATTCCACCACACAACTTGGCCGAAGTGCTGGATGCCACGACCCATTTGATTGAGCGGGAGGATGCCACGACTGAAGACTTGATGCAGTTCATTAAAGGTCCGGACTTTCCAACTGGAGGCATTGCCTATGGATACAAGGATATGCTGCATGCTTACTCGGGCGGGCGAGGCGGAGTCGTCTGCCGGGGCGAGGCGGAAATTACCGAAGATAAAAATGGCAATGCCCAAATTGTCATCACCTCGATTCCTTTCCGGGTGAATAAGTCGAATTTGATAATGGCCATCGCCGAACTCGTGCAGGAGAAAAAATTGGAAGGTATCAAAGGCCTGCGGGATGAATCTACCAAGGATATACGTATAGTTATTGATTTGAAACCAAGCGCGCATCCGGAAAAAGTCTTGAATTATATTTACAAAAATACTCAACTAGAATCGAATTTCAATTTTAATATTGTGGCCTTGGTGGACGGCGTGCCGCAGACTCTTTCGCTCAAGTCCATTCTGGAACAATTTATTTTACACCGCAAAGAAATAGTTAAGCGCCGGAGCATTTATGATTTATGCCGGGCGGAAGAGCGCGAGCATATTTTGCTTGGACTAAAAAAAGCGCTGGATAAAATAGACAGGGTGATCACTGTGATCCGCGGCTCTAAGGATTCACAGGTGGCAAAATTTAATTTGATGAAAGAATTTAAGTTTTCGGAACTGCAGACGATTGCCATTCTGGAGATGAAATTGTCGAAGCTGGCCGGCCTGGAGCGCAAAGCGGTAGAAAATGAATTGGCCGAAAAGCAGAAATTTATCGCCGAGATGAAAGACCTTCTGGCAAGCCCAAAGAAAATATTGAAAACGATCGCCGGAGAATTGGCTGAAATTCGCACCAAGTATGCGGATGAACGAAAAACCAAGATAGTCAAAGGCGGAGTGAAAGAAATTTCCGATGAAGATTTGGTACCGGAAAAAGAAACCATATTGGTCTTGACCGCGGGGGGCTATGTCAAATGTACCGATCCTTCGGAGTACCGCGCGCAGAAGCGGGGCGGAGTGGGCGTGATCGATCTCGAAACCAAGGAAGAAGATTTTGTGACCATGTTGGTCTCTGGCTCGACTCATAGCAATCTTTTGTTCTTTACCAATTTAGGAAAAGTTTACCAAATGAAAATGTATGAAATTCCGGAAGCCCATCGAGCGACCCGCGGTAAATCGATTATGAATTTTCTCTCGCTCGGCACCGAAGAAAAAGTTACTTCCATTTTGGCGATGCCGAAAGATAATGGTAAAACAGGAAATTCATTGATGCTGGTGACCAAGGGTGGCATAGCTAAGAAAATGTCTTCGGAAAGTTTCAAAGATGTGCGAAGGAGTGGTATTATCGCGATTCGTTTGGATAAAGACGACCAGCTGATCTCTGCGCTGGTGACGGAAAAAAGCGATGAGGTAATAATTGCGACCGCTGAAGGTCAATCTATTAGATTCAAAGAATCTGATATCCGAGAGATGGGTCGGACAGCTGGGGGCGTCCGGGGAATAAAGTTGAGTGGCAGCGATGGAGTCATCGGCGTAGACGTTGTGTTCGCCAAAGGCGGATCTGCCTCGGGCGGAAAAAATAAAGGCGCTTTCTTGACCATGAGCGCCAATGGTTTCGGCAAAAAAACTGATTTGAAAGAGTACAAAGTCCAAAAGCGTGGCGGCTCCGGCATAAAGACTGCCAAGGTAACTCCGAAGACTGGCAAATTAATTGTGGCCAAAGTACTAACTGGCGAGGAGCAAGAATTGATTGCGATGTCCAAGAAAGGGCAAGTTATCCGCACAGCCCTGAAAGATATTTCTTCTCTCGGCCGCCAGACTCAAGGCGTGACCATCATGCGTCTGCGCGGAGGCGACGGGATTGCCTCACTGGCGTGTATATAGTGTTATACTTAATAGTATGTTCACCGATCCGGTAAAAAATTTAAGAGCTTTCGGAATTCGAGAGGATGCTGTCGTGGCGGACTTGGGCGCCGGGACTGGTTTTTATTCGGTGGCTGCTGGGCATATGGCGCCGAAGGGCAAAGTGTACGCGGTGGAAATAGTCAAAGATTTTTTGATGACCATAAAAAATAAAGTTCGGGACGCTCGTTTAAATAATGTAGAAATTCTCTGGGGCGATGTTGAAAAATCAGGCGGAACCAAGCTACGGGACAGCATCGTGGATTCGGTAATTGCCTCCAATATTCTCCACCAAGTGAAAGATAAAGAAAAATTTATTCTGGAAATAAAAAGAATCTTGAAGCCGAGAGGGAGAGTGCTCTTGGTGGATTTGTCCCCGTTTTCTGTTCTAGGAGCCAAGATGATCATTCCGAAAAATAAAGCGCGCGAGGTTTTTGAGAAAGCGGGTTTGGTTTTCGAAAGGGAGATTGACGCCGGGGCGCATCATTATGGTATGATATTCGTGAAGGAATGAATCCCGTACGAAGTTCGTGCTATATGTTCTTCTGGGACAGAGAATTTTAATTATTATTAATTTTAAGTAAAAATGATAAATACTCTTTTACTTCGTACGGGATGAAAAATTTCCAACTTGTAACGATGATTGTGTTTATTGCCTTGGCGGTTTTTGGCATTCTGGTTTTCTCCGGCGCAATACCGCTTGGAAAAAATGTCGCGCCGGGGTCTCTGGGTACGGTAGTTTTGTGGGGAACAGTCAAAAGTGGCACGATGGCTCCAATCCTGGAAGAATTTAACAATGCCAATCCTACCTTTGTCGTAAAATACGTGGAAAAATCCGCCGAGAGTTTGGATCAAGATTTATTGGAAGCCCTGGCAGAGGGCACGGGCCCCGATATGTTTTTCCTGCCGGATGACCTAGCTTTTCATTACGCCAACAAAATTTTCACTATTCCTTATGGGAGCTATCCGCTCGCGACATTCAAGAATAATTTTGCCGGGGCGGGAGAAGTTTTTCTGACCGGAAAAGGCATTTTAGCTTTTCCTTTGTCCATCGATCCGCTCATGATGTATTACAACCGAAGCATGCTGGACGCAGGAGGAATAGTCTATCCGCCCGCCACTTGGGACGATTTGGTCAGCTTGGCGCCGAAACTCACCAAGAGGGATGACGCGAATAAAATAATAAAAAGCGCGGTGGCACTCGGGCATTTTGGCAATGTGACCCATGCCAAAGATATTTTATCCGCTCTTTTTATGCAAGCCGGGAATAGAATTGTGAAGGAGTCGGACGGCATTTTTAGCTCGACTTTGAATGATGCTCCACCCAATCCGGAATACAATCTCGCTTCTATTTTAAAATTCTACATAGCTTTTGCGGACCCAAACAACAAGGACCTCTATTCCTGGAATAAATCATTTCCGAGTTCGATTGATGCATTTTCCAGAGAGGATCTGGCATTCTATTTCGGGTATGCGAGTGAGCTAGAATCTTTGGTCAATAGAAATCCGAACCAGAATTTTGGCGTGGCCCCTTTTCCCCAGATTAAAAATTCCAATTTCAAACTCACTGGTTCGCGGGTCACCGGGGTCGCTCTTTTGGCTTCGTCCAAGAATTTCAATACGGCTTTTACAGCAGCAAGCTTGATGGCAACTGGTAACTTTGCCGGAAAATATGCTCTCGCAACCGGTGTGGTGCCAGTGCGGCGGGATTTGCTCAAAGTCAAACCGCTCGATGCTTATTTTCCCATTTTTTATGATTCAGCCTTGTATGCGAGGAGCTGGCTCGACCCATCGGATAAGGATACCGACAACATTTTCCGCCGGATGGTTGACGGCGTGATTTCCAATAATATGACGGTAGAAGGCGCGATATCCGACGCTAGCGCCAAGCTTAATTTGTTGTTACAGAAGTAGTTGAAAGTTTATAAAGTTATAAAGTTCATAAAGTAATGCAAAAAACAACTAAAATTATAATTTCCCTTGTCATCTTCTTGATGCTTGTTGCGCCTGTTTCTTCTTTTGCGCAGACATCGAATTGGAAAGGCTTGATTCCCTGCAGTAATACTTCTGCCACTCCCGGTACGGTTACGCCTGCTAAACCTTGCAACTTTACGGATTTCTTGAACCTGATAGATAAAATAATTAAATTTGTCCTGTATTACTTGGTCCTACCGATTGCGGCCATAATGTTTGCCTATGCCGGTTTTAAACTGGTCACCTCGGGAGGCAGCACCGAAGCCCGGGGACAGGCCAAAAATATTTTCACCCACGCCGTTCTCGGAGTAGTGATTGCCGCCGGGGCCTGGCTCGTTATCAAAATGATCCTATCCATTTTGGGATTTGACGGAGCTTGGATAGGTTTTAAATAAATATATGTTAAAATTAAAACATGCTTAATAATCCATTGAGCGACAAAACAGACAACATTCCCGCTTTCATCCAAACTTTTTTGGAAGGAGTGCTTAAAGTCGGTATACCGATTATCGCGCTCGCTATCATCTACTCCGGTTTTCTGTTTGTGGAGGCGCGGGGTAATTCGGAAAAATTAGGCAAAGCCAAGGATGCTCTCTTGTATACTTTGATCGGTGCGGCGATACTTTTAGGGTCGTGGTCTATCGCTACTCTTATAGATAGCACAGTTCGGGCATTATAAATTTATGAAAAAAAAATTACTGTTTATTTTAATACTAAGCATGCTTTTTTTTATCGCCAACGTGGCAAAAGCGGCAGACGGCTACTGCGACGAATCTCCGGGATTACCGCAGGCCAGTTGCGAAGCGGCCGGTTTGCATTGGATTGTTGTGGGTAGTAACGGTACTACGGGTTCTGTGTGCAGCAGCTTAAAAGGCATCGGAAATATAATCTGCCAGATACATCAAATCCTAAACTCGATCATTCCGGTCTTGATGGCTTTGGGAGTGGTCTATTTCGTCTGGGGCGTGGTGCAGTATATGATCGGCGGTGAAGAAGAAGCCAAAAAGAAAGGCAAAGAGCAAATAATCTACGGCTTAATCGGATTTTCGGTTATCGTCGGTTTGTGGGGGTTGGTGAATGTCGTCGTGAACACTTTTGGATTAAAAGGAGCCGCTCCGGCTGGCCTCAATATAAGTGGAGCCACAGCTACGAGTTGTGGCGCTATCGGGACTAATTTTCAGGGAGTGTTAAATTATTTTACTTGTATTATCAACAATTCCGTCATTCCGCTCATTTTTGCCTTGGCGGTCTTGATGTTTGTCTGGGGCGTGGTGCAGTTTGTGATCAATAGCGATGATGAAGTCAAAAAGACCAAGGGCAAGCAGTTTATGATCTGGGGGATTATTGCTCTCACGGTAATGGTGTCGGTTTGGGGGTTGGTCGGAATTTTGAGCAGTACCTTCGGCGTGAGCGGATCGGTTCTGCCTCATGTTACCCCGCCTGGTAGCCCATAGAGGGGGCTTGTGGTATAATCGAGGTATTAATAATCATAAGGTCGTTGATGAATCCCGTACGAAGTTATTAAGTTGATTAAGGTAACGGGAAATGTTAAAATAGTTTATTATTATATAGTCGTTATTATTAGAAATAATTTATCTTCTAACGGGATGAAAAAGAAATTAATTGTTTTGTCGGGTTTTGTTTTAGGTTTGGCGCCAGTTGCGGCGTTGGCGCAGATTAGCCTTGGTGGTGGTCCTACCGGAAATTGTGTCATTGGTGGTGGAAGTACAATTTTTGGTATAATTTGTCGAGTTGGACAGATTCTTAACTCCATTGTGCCTATATTGATTGCCCTTGGAATTGTTTTTTTTGTCTGGGGAGTTATTACTTATATGATGGCTGGTGATGAAGAAAAGAAAAAGGAAGGAAGAACTAAAATAATTTATGGAATCATTGGTTTGGCCGTTATTGTATCTCTATGGGGACTAGTGGGGATTTTAATAAGAACATTTGATGTTAAGAACACTTTCCAAGGCAATCTCCCAACTATTCCAGTTCCTAATCAAGTTCCTTAGAAGAATTTATACTAAAGTATGGATTTATTCTCTACGAAGGTAGCTTATGCGGTGGCGAGCAAAAATGTGAATGAGTTTGTGGCGAATGTTGATAATCAAATTATCAATCCGCTCATAGGATTTTTGTTCGCACTCGCTTTGGTGTTTTTTCTCTATGGAGTGTTTGAATTTATCGCGAGCGGCGCGAGTGACGAGAAGAAAACAACCGGGAAGAGCCATATGCTTTGGGGGATTGTCGGCATTACTATTATGCTAAGCGTCTGGACGATTCTTAATATTATTTTAAACACTCTCAATATTAAAGGTATAGATCCGCAAAAGGGAACGGTTAATTTGCCAGAATATAAACCGCCGAGGTAACCTCACCCTACCCTCTCCGAAGGAAAGGGTTTGCCTCCCCTTTGGGGAGGTTGGAGGGGTGAATTAATTAGCACCCCCTCTCATTCTCCCCCTTGTTAAGGGGGAGAGGAATAAAATCAAATAATAAAAAGCCCCCTGGTTTGGAGGCTTTTTATTATTTTTTTAATCATGTTTAAGGGGTACCGCGTGATATTTTTTATCCGCGCCGTAAATTCTTCGCACCAGTATCACCGCTACCAAGACCAGGATTGCCGCGAAGATCCACTGGATTAATCTGGAATGGAAAATTCCATTTTCTCCAAATATGGCATTCGAGGACAGATTGCTGCCGTCTATGGAATCACTGCTATTATTTTCTGGCGCATCAGTAAAATTGGTATAAGTGTTATTGGCATTGTCATTTTGGGTGCCGTTAGTGGTTGTTCCTGCGGGAGATGCAACAGTTTTGTTTATCTTAAAGAAAACTGCATTCGAGTATCCGCCGCCTGGGGGCCCGTTAAATACCGTGATATAGAATCCGCCGTTCGTTTGGTAAAGATATGTGTCGTTGCCGGTGATTTGGACCAAGAGGTGAGAGCTATCAATAAAAGTCGTCGGGCGATTCGAGCCGTTGACTCGGGCAACTGAACTAGGGATAAAACCTTCACCGATTATATTCACAGTCTTCGTGCCTACGCCCACATTACTTGCGCTTGGGTTGATGGATTTGATAATTGGTTCTGGGTTGTCTTGTCTTACTGTTGCCGCTGGAATAGAGGAAATATAACCTCCATATTGCGCTTTAGTGTCTTGGGGTATAACTATTAGTCCCAAAACCAAAGCAGCCAGCAGAACAAAGCTAAAAACCATATTTTGTTTTGTTATATATTTCATAATACCTCTATTATAGCACCTTTCGATTTAAAAGTCAAGCCCAACCTGGGCGCATTAATTTAATGATGTTTAGTAAGAATAGTATGAATAAGAGTAGCTAGGATCCGAATAATTATCGTAGGAGCCGTAATTATAGCCACTATAGTAACTATCATAAGCGCTATAGCCGCTATAACCGTAATAGCTATTTTGGTCGTAATAATATGATGGAGTGGAATAAGAATAAGTAGAATAAGCAGGGTAGTAAGAACTGTTACAGCCATAACCACATCCAGAACTATAATTACTATAGGCGTAATTGCTGCCTACGTAATCATACGATGGATAATATGAAGGTGCTGAATAATAAGCTGATCCGCCGCAACTTGATCTGCAATTGTAAACATCGTAATAATTATTAGAAACATATCTCTTGTTGTAAGAACCATTGTTATGCTTGGCATAAGCATAAGCCGGCATCGCCCCAAATAACCCTATTAACATAATAACCCCAATTAATTTTTTCATATTTGTATCTTACCACATCTTGGATTTAAAAGCAAGCTTCGCCCCCTGAATTTCATCCTAAAACGAAAAGGCACCGATGCATGCCTTTCGGGCGTACTTCGGTGCCTGGTTGATTGTGATACTTTCCCCACGGATCATCGTTTCCGTGGGGGGGGGGGGGGATTAGAACGAATAGTTCACCCCTGTTTCTGCTTCCGCCGGAGGTGCCGGCTGTCCGCCCCCCCCCACCCTCCGACTCGGAGGGTGGTGCCGGTGGTGATCTCCCGGGATGCCGGGTCATCCCAGACCCCGGCTTGCTGGGTCTTCACGGTGACGTAGTTCGTCACGTTGACCATGTTGGTCAAGGTGACGGTGTTCGTCATTGCCGCCTTTGCCGTAGCAACAGCTTGTGCGCCAACGTAGTTGTTGATCGTGGTCGGCGCTGGTGGGGTGTTCACTGTGTTCGTGAAGAAGTAACGTTCCACGATTGTGTTAGTGACCACAATGGTGGGAGAAATTGGTATCGCTGCCGCCGGGGGTGGCGGAGGCGTGCCTCCCTGAGTTTTCCACCATGGCGTCCCTTGCCGACTCTCCTTGCCCAATTTCAGTTCGAGTTCCGTAAGTCGAAGCAGAAGTTGGGCCGCTTCGGGGCTTTTGAACTCCTTGTAGCTTGTGGTGTTGGTCGCCGTAGGCGTGACCGTCGTCCATTCATTCGAGGATATGATTGGTCCAACGTCGTCCATTACATCCAGCGTTGACAACGCCGGTCCGGCCTTTTTTTTGCTGGCCGGAGACCCGGATGTTGCCGCGACGATGGCCCAAATTATCAGTCCCAGGATCACGAGTCCGCCAACGATGCCGCCACCGACCTGTAACCGTTTTTTGTCTTCTGGTGTCATACTGTTTTTCTCCGAATGCGAAGCAAAGTTTTACCTCTGCCTCTTTTGTTGTTGGTTTGTTGATTTTTCCTGCCGTCTGCCTGCAAGACAGCAACCTAGAAAATTCATTTTTCTAAGCTATTATCTTGCAAGAAAACGAACGCAAGGAAAAAACATATGTAACTCTGAATTACGAAACAAGCAAACCTCACTTTTCCCCAGCCATGTCTAAATACCTTCAGCTGTCTGAATTTTTGAAACAGAAGTTTCGTTTTTC
>MFVS01000010.1 GCA_001786195.1 Candidatus Nomurabacteria bacterium RIFCSPLOWO2_12_FULL_40_42 | reverse complement strand
TGCTTCCGCAAAATGAATTATTTATAATATCTATATGTCAATGCGCAAGGTGCCGCTAGTTAGTGGTGAATACTATCATATATACAATAGAGGTAATAGCAAGCAAAAGATTTTTGTCAATGATAAAGACAGAGATAGGTTTTTAAAACTCTTATATCTTTGTAATTCTAAACAAAGTATTGATTTTAGAGAACAAATTGTAAGGGCAAAGATTAATGCCTGGGATTTTGAAAAAGGGGAGTCAATAGTTAATATTGGTGCTTGGGTTTTGATGCCAAATCATTTTCATTTATATTTATCCACAAATGCGGAAGCCTTGCTTCCGCAAGATAATGCGATTATCATTTTCATGCACAAGGTTTTAACTGCGTATTCAAAATATTTTAATACAAAATATAATAGAACCGGATCTTTATTTGAGGGTAAATTTAAATCTGTACATATTGAGAATGATATACAAGCAAAATATTTATTTTCTTACATTCATCTCAATCCAATCAAGCTCATTTATCCAAAGTGGGGAGAACAGGGAATAAAAAATGAAAAGGAAGCGCTAAAGTTTTTAGATTCATACAAATGGAGCAGTTACTTGGATTACTTGGGGATTATTCGTCCAGAAAATAAAATCATCGATAGGGTTAATTTTTTAAATTATTTTATTAGTGAAAGGTCTTTTCAAGAAGAAATTTTTGAATGGATTAAAATTCAAGATGAATGATAATTAATTTTGCGGAAGTTGCGGAAGCCTTGCTTCCGCAAGTTCCAGATTTTTATGAGTTTTGAAATCTAGGGTTTTTCTGGTAGACTGAAATTTCATACGGTATGAAAAATTATTCAAATTTGCACCGCTCTTTGGTGCTTAAATATTTTTGGCAGGTAATAAGACGCTTTAAGCTGTCTTTTTTTACCGTGATATTTATGACCATCGGGAGTTCAATCCTTGATGTTTTTATACCGTTCCAATATTTAAATCTTTGGAATATTTTGACTATCAATGATTTTACAGCTGTGGGAGCGGCCAGATCCCTGATTCTTTTAATTTTAATTTTAAACTTCCTTCGTTGGGGGATGCGGAGGATCTCAGGATTTTCGCTCTCATATTTTGAAGCGAACGCCATGGCTGGCCTTCGGGAGCAGGCATTTTCCTATATGATCGGCCATTCCCATGCGTTTTTTGCTAATAACTTTGGCGGCACGCTGACGCATCGAATAAATAAATACGCCAGAGCCTTCGAAAAGATTACAGACAGAATTATGACTGATGGTTTGCCGCTTCTGGTTCGTGGTGTCGGTACAGTCTTTGCGATTTATACTTTGTTTCCAAAATACGCCTATATCTTTGGAATTTTTTGTTTTGTATTTTTGTTAACGGCGGCAATTTACATTCGTTTTAAACTAAAATATGATGTCATTGCTTCGGAAGCAGATTCAAAAACTACCGGCGCCTTTGCGGATTCGATCGGCAACCACTCATCAATACAATTATTTACTGGCACTGAATATGAAAAAGAGCGGGTGGGAGAAATTGTCCAGGATCAGAGAAATAAGATGGTTTTTAATTTTTATTTATGGGAAGGTCTTGGCGCCATACAAAGCTTTTATTCCCTCATAGTCGAATTTGTAATTTTTTGGTTTGTTATTGGCGACTGGAAGTTGGGGCTGATAACATTGCCGGTTGTTGTCTTGATGCAAAACTATTTAATTCGTTTATTCGATAATCTATATAGTTTTGGCGCTATCGTGCGCGCCTATTATGAAAGTTTTGCGGATGCTGAAGAAATGGTTGTTATCCTCAATACCCCATATGAAATCATAGATAAACCAACCCAAGTTGCGGAAGCCTTGCTTCCGCTAATTAGCGGAAGCAAGGCTTCCGCAACAAAAGGTGAAGTTGTCTTTGATAATGTCACCTACATATACGAAAATAACAATTCAAAAGTATTGGATAATTTTTCGCTTACAATCCCGGCCGGGCAAAAAATTGCGCTGGTGGGTTCTTCTGGAGCAGGCAAGACCACTTTTGTACGTTTACTGATGAGATTATTCAATATTGGTTCAGGGAAAATTATGATTGATGGGATCGATATAAGCGCCATCTCCCAAAAGAATCTTCGCGAAAAAATCGCTTTTGTGCCTCAAGATCCTTCTCTTTTTCATCGAACTCTTATGGAGAATATACACTATGGCCGGCGGAATGCGACTGACGAAGAAGTTTTGCGAGCTGCGCATCTGGCGCACTGTGATGATTTCATCGATGCTCTGCCAAAAGGCTACAGCACCTATGTGGGTGAGCGTGGAGTCAAGCTTTCAGGCGGAGAACGCCAGCGTGTCGCTATTGCCCGAGCTATTCTTAAAAATGCTCCGATCCTGATTCTAGATGAAGCGACTTCTTCGCTTGATTCTCATTCGGAATCTTTAATTCAAGACGCGCTGCATACACTCATCAAGGGCAAGACAACGATTGTGATTGCCCACAGGCTTTCAACTATCCGAGAAATGGATCGAATTATCGTACTAGACAAGGGAAAAATTATTGAAGACGGAATTCATGACGAACTTATAAACAAGGAAGGTGGGCTATATAAAAAATTATGGGATCTTCAGGCCGGAGGATTTAAGAATACCATTTAATTTTACTTGTTCCGTACTAAATTTTTGATTACGGGATATAAAAAATAAAGATTATTAATTAAAATTTTAGTACTGGGATGAATTTAAAAAATATTCGAAACTTTTCAATCATCGCGCACATTGACCACGGCAAAAGCACCTTGGCGGATCGGATGTTGGAGATTACGCATACCGTGGAAGCGCGGAAAATGCGGGATCAGGTGCTGGACTCCATGGAGCTCGAGCGCGAACGGGGGATTACCATCAAAATGCAACCGGTTAGGATGGAATACACCCCTTCCCAACCCTCCCCCAAAGGGAAGGGGCAAGCTCCTTCCCTTTGGGGGAGGGCGGGGGATGAGGTGTATGTTCTAAACCTCATCGACACCCCCGGCCATGTAGATTTTTCTTACGAGGTTTCTCGGGCTCTCAAGGCCGTAGAAGGTTCCATTCTGCTCGTAGACTCAACCCAGGGCGTGCAGGCGCAGACTCTGACTGTTCTCTCGGCTGCTCGCGGCGAGGGGCAGGAAGAAGCCAAAAAAATCATTTCGGTTATTACCAAGATCGATTCGCCGCTCGCTCGAATCTCCGAAGTGAAAGAAGAAGTAATAAAGCTTTTAAACTGCCGAGCCGATGAAATTCTAGAAATATCCGGCCGGACGGGTGAAGGAGTCGAGAATCTTTTAAAAGAAATTATCCAGCGAGTTCCGCCGCCTAGAACTTCGCAAAGCGAAGTTCGGCCGACAAATCCTTCGGATTTGTTTAGGCCTCAAGATATCTTGCAGGCGCTGGTGTTTGATTTTAAATATTCCAATCATCGCGGAGTGATCGTTTTCGTAAGAGTTTTTCACGGCGAGATTAAAAAAGGTGACAATTTAATTTTTGCGGTCTCCGGCGAAAAATTTATCGCGCTCGAAGTGGGCACTTTTTCGCCGGAAGAAACGGCTCGGGAAAATCTATCAGGGGGCGAGATCGGCTACATCGTGACCGGGATCAAGAAGCCCGGTATCGCTTCGGTCGGAGACACTGTTACCAAATATCAAAATCCCTCCAAGGCATTGCCGGGCTATATGAAGCCCGTTCCGGTGGTCTGGGCCAGTATTTTCCCTGAAGATGCCGATGATTTTGCCGAACTCAAGCTCTCTCTCGGCAAGCTGAGTCTTTCGGATTCGTCATTTTCTTATGAAGAAGAATCTTCCGGCTCTCTTGGTAAGGGTTTCCGCGCGGGCTTCCTCGGCATGCTCCACTTGGAAATTATCACCGAGCGCCTCCGGCGTGAATTTAATTTAAATCTGGTGATCACCACGCCTTCAATCATCTATGAGATAATCAACAATAACAATCAGAAGCAAAAAATATATTCTCCCTACTTTTTTCCAGATGATGGCAATATCAAAACAGTTTTGGAGCCGTGGGTAACCGCCAAAATTATCACCCCCGTTTCGTATCTCGGCAATATTATGCAGATTCTTTTTGATCATGAGGCGGAGGTGGGCGAGACCGAAAATTTCGGCCTAAACAAATCCGAAGGATTTGTCGGCCAAACAGAACAAGGTTCTGTTTTAGGCGACAATAAAGTATTATTATCTGTCTCTATGCCACTGCGGGAATTAATGCGGAATTTTTTCAACGAACTCAAAAGCGTTTCTTCCGGCTACGCTTCCATTTCTTACAATCTAATCGCTTCACGCGAGGCAGACGTTACCCGGCTAGATATATTGGCGGCTGATGAAATCGTGCCGGCTTTTTCAAAAGTAATTTCCAAAAAGAGAGTAGAAGAAGAAGCCAAAAAATCCGTAGAAAAGTTGAAGGCGATTTTACCGCGGCAGATGTTCACTTTGAAAATTCAAGGCAAGGCTTTTGGGCGCATCATTTCTTCAGCCACGCTCTCTGGGATGAAAAAAGATGTCACCGCCCATATGTATGGGGGCGATATCACCCGCAAAATGAAACTGCGTGAAAAGCAGAAAAAAGGCAAGAAGAAAATGAAAGAACGTGGGCGGGTAAATATTCCTCAAGAGGTGTTCCTAAAAATGATGAGGAGCGGAGAAAATTAAATTTCTATTGGAAAAAAGGCGAATACAGCAAAATCATACTAATGATAATGAGGATGCTGACGAATGCCCAAACTACCTGTATTTTCTTTTGATGTTTTTTATTGAAAAGCATATACTTGAGTATAGCATATTTTAATTAAATGAGAAATTTCAGAAAAAAGCGAGGGTGGAAAAATATTGCGCGATCTAAGCCGGTTTTAGCGCTTTTGGCCGTTTTGGTTTTATTTTTTGCTTGGCAGGTGCTGGGCTTTATGCGTAAAATGCAAATAACGATCGAAAACCGGAAAATTGCCGAAGACAAAGTGGCAGAGTTGGAGAAGGAAAAGGAAAAACTTTCCGCTGACATCGCCAAATTGAAGACCGGCGAGGGAGTGGAAGCAAGCATCCGGGACAAGTTTGGCTTGGTCAAAGAAGGGGAGGGCGTGATCGTGGTCTTGGACGACAAAACAGCGCCTACGGCGCCGAAACCAAATTCCGGCGGGTTCTTCTCCTTCTTGTTTTTCTGGAGGAATTGGGGTAAATAATGTATAATAGAACTATGAAAATTGCGTTTTTTGAATTAGAAAAATCAGACCAAGAAATCTTATCCAAATCTTTTCCCGGGGCGGAGGTTACCTTTTTTGAAGAAAAATTGGATGAGACCAATACGGACAAGGCAAAAGATGTGGAGATTGTTTGTGTTTTTGTCAGTTCGCAAATAAATAAAAATGTCATCGACGCCTTGCCTAATTTGAAGTTCATCGCCACGCGTTCGACTGGTTTCAATCATATTGACTTTGAATATGCCAAAACGAAGGGCATCAATATTTCCTACGTGCCGGCCTACGGCTCGCACACGGTGGCGGAGTTTACTTTTGGGCTGATTTTGAATCTCTCTCGAAATATCATCAAGGCAAATAATTATATCCGGGGAACATCCAACTTTCATTATTTTCACGAAATGGAAGGCTTTGATTTGGCGGGTAAGACTTTGGGAATTATCGGCACGGGGAAAATCGGCAAGAATGTCTTGAAAATCGCTAAAGGCTTGGCAATGAATGTCGTCGCCTATGATCTTTTTCCGGATCTGTCTTTTGCCAAAGAAAATAATTTTGAATATCGCACTTTGGACGAGGTTATCGCCGCCGCCGATGTGATTACTCTGCATGCGCCTTACACCAAAGAAAATCATCACTTAATCAACAAAGAAAAAATAATGCTGATGAAGCGGGGAGTGCACCTGATCAACACTGCCCGCGGGGAGCTTGTCGACACCGATGCGCTCATTTGGGGACTCAAAGGGGGGATTATTGCCGGAGCGGGTTTGGATGTTTTGGAAGGCGAACGCGAGCTCAAAGATGAAATCGAGATTCTGTCTTCTGCCGCGAGGTCTCTCAAGGTGGACGAATACAAGACTCTGCTGGAAGACCGAATTTTGATTGATATGCCGAATGTCATCATCACTCCGCATATCGCTTTTTATACCCGCGAAGCGGTGGCAGAGATTTTAAAAGTAACGGCTGATAATATCAAGGGTTTTATGGAAGGGAAACCGGTCAATCTGGTCAAATAAAATAAAAACCTGTCCCGTACTAAATTTTTGAGAAAAATAAATGACCACTATTATTAACAATTTAAAATTTTAGTATCGGGATGAAGAATTATATAAAGAATTTTAGCGAATTAGCCACAAGCGAAAATCGAAAGTTGGCTTTGACTATTGCCGAAGCGGGACTGGCGGTTATCGACACCGAAGAAGTAATTTTACGCTCCGTAAAACTGCAGGATAATATTTTGTCGGTGCAGGGAAAAAGTTTTGATTTATCGAAATTTAAAAAGATAAAAGTGGTCGGTTTCGGCAAGGCCTCCATGGATGGGGCGCTTGCTTTGGAGAAAGTTTTGGGTTCGAAGATTGAAGGAGGGGCGGTCATCGGACTTTCGAAAGTGGATGCTCCGCATATTGAAACTTTTGCCGGTACCCATCCCCGCCCCAGCCAAAAAAATGTCGAAGCGGGCGATCGGATCTATGAAATACTCAAAGATTCGAGTGAGGAAGATTTAGTTATCGCTTTGGTCTCCGGCGGCGGTTCGGCGCTCTTGTGTTACTCACCCCACGAATGCGACCAGAACGTCCGGCTGTATGACGAATTTTTAAAATACGGGCAGAAAATAACCGAGATGAACACGGTGCGCAAGCATCTTTCGATATTAAAAGGCGGCGGCGTGGCCAGGGCCGCATTTCCGGCCACGGTTATCGGCCTGATTTTTTCAGATGTACCGGGAGATCGTTTTATGGATGTGTCTTCTGGCCCGACTTATAAAGACGAAAGCAAGATAGCGGATGCGCAAGCGATTATAGATAAATACAATTTGGGAAAATTTAATTTATTAGAAACTACCAAAGAAGATAAATATTTTGAAAAAGTTCATAATTTTGTTCTGGTTTCCAATAAAACAGCCGTAGAGGCGATGGACCAAAAGGGGAAGGAGCTTGGCTTGCAAACCAAAATTGTTTCAACCGAATTATACGACGAAATCGAAGTAGCCCTGCATAAAATTTTCCATGAAAAAGCCGACAATACAGTGGTTTTGGTGGCCGGCGAACCTAAACTTGTGGTTGCAAAGAAAGGTGGGAGCGGAGGACGGAATTTGTATATGGGGCTGGAAGCGATAAAATCAAAAATGGTTGACAATGATTCAGTCTTTATCGTCCTTGCCTCCGACGGCATGGACAATTCCGACGCGGCGGGGGCTATCGTGGACAAAAGTACTTTGGAGAAAGTGAAAAAGTTGGGTCTCGATATAGACGATGCCCTGGAACGCTTCGATGCCTATCCGATTTTCAAAAATTCCGGCGACATGATCCTCACCGGTCCCACCGGCGCCAATGTCTCGGATTTGATGATATTGCTTACAAAAAAGTAATACCATAATAACCACAGTTCCAGATAGCGCTTTAGGCGCTATCTGGCTATTATGGTATAGTGGTGATTACCTAATTATACCGGTCGGAAAAGTTAGGTAATTTTTATTCTTTCCCCACGGCTTCGGAAATATTTTTGTAGCCGTCGGCTTGGAGGAGTTTTACTAGCCCCAGGTTTATCGAGCTGATTAGTTGCGGGCCCTCGAAAATCATGCCGGTGATGAGCTGCACCAGGGAAGCGCCGGCTTTTATTTTTTTATACGCGTCAGAGGCGCTGAAGACTCCGCCCACGCCGATAATCACAAACCGACTCTCATTCTTGTGGGTTTTTTTGTAAACATATCTAATTAAATCGAGCGACAAGTCTTCGACTATTTTTCCAGAAAGTCCGCCGACTACGGGCAGATTTTTGTCTAAAATATTTTTATTCTCTTTGACATCGCGATTTTTTGTTAGGTTAGCGCAGATGAAGCCGTCAATTTTCCACTTGGAGGCGAGCCCGATTATTCCGTCTATTTTTTCCTGCTTCAAATCCGGAGATAATTTTATAAATATCGGCTTAACTTTTGGAATGCTCATAATTTTCTCTAAGAGGGCGTCCAGTTTCGGTTTGTCGGTAAAAGGCTGGCCTCCGAAAACGTTCGGACAGCTGATGTTGATCGTGAAATAATCGCCGATTTTCGCAAAAGTTTTGTAGGCCTTGAAATAATCACGGATAGCCGCATTGGTCTCGACGGTTGCTTGGCAGTTAGTTTTGGCAATGTTGATACCGACCGGGATGGCGAATTTTTTAAAGAATAATTTGGCATGCAGTTTTTTTGCGATTATTTCGCATCCGTCGTTCATGAGTCCATAATACACAGCTAAGGATTTGGATTTTGGCAGCCGCCAGAGCCGGGGCGCGGGATTGCCGCCGCAGGGCTCGCCGGTCACCGAGCCCACTTCCATAAAGCCAAAACCGACGCAAGGAATAATTTCCGTCAGATCGGCATTTTTGTCAAAACCGGCCGAGAGGCCGATTGGATTTTTAAAATTTATGCCGAGGATGTTTTGCTCGAGTGCCGGATTCGAATAACTCCAAAACGCCTTAGATATTTTTCGGGTTATCCAATATTCACCCAAAAAGTGCCCCACGGCGCTCATGTTGTCATGCACTTTTTCCGGGTCTATTTTAAACAAAATAGGTTTCAGCATCCACTTGTATTTTTTTTCTGACAAGAAATTTCTAGCTCGAATGAGGGTATCCATATATTCCCATAATAGCAGAAATATGCTAAAATTAAAAGCAATTATGGCAGAGACCCCCAAAAATACAAATCATCCCGTTACTCAAATTTTAGCGCGAGAGATTCAGGATTCGCGCGGAAATCCGACCATTAAAGTGACAGTCTGGGCTGGCAGTGCTTCCGGCAGTTTTTCTGTGCCTTCCGGAGCGAGTACGGGCGCGCACGAAGCGCATGAACTCCGGGATGCTGATGGTCGGGGTGTGCAAACAGCTATAGAAAAAGTAAATAGTGTAATTGCTCCCGCTTTGATCGGCCGGGATGTTTTCAATCAACAAGAAATAGACAGAATTATGATCGAATTGGATGGCACCCCGAATAAAGACAACTTGGGCGGCAATGCGATGATCGGGGTAAGTGTGGCTTGTGCTAAAGCGGCGGCCGAGGCAGCCGGAACAGAAGTATATGAATATTTGCAAGCGCTGGCGGAGATAAAGTCGTCACGCAAGGTGCCCTACCTTTTTATGAATTTAATCGAAGGAGGCAAACACACTGACAACGGCCTTGCTTTTCAGGAATATCATGTGGTGCCGGAGGCGGCAGATGCTGAGGAAGCTCTTCAAATCGGAATTAAAATACAAAATACTCTTAAAGAAATAATCATAAAAGAATTAGGCAACGAGTCGGTTATTTTGGGCGACGAAGGAGGTTTTGCGCCAAAAACCAAAGATATCCGGCAACCGCTCCTGTATTTAACGAAAGCAATCAAGCAAAATAATCTGCAAGGCAAAGTTCACCTAACTTTAGATGTAGCCGCTTCTTCTTTTTATGCCGATGGCATGTATAAAATTGATAATCGGGATTTTTCAAAAGAAGAATTAATAAAAATTTATGGCTCTTTGATTCCCGAATTTAGTTTATTTTCAATTGAAGATCCGTTTAACGAAGAAGATTTTAACAGCTTTAGCATTCTTCTAGAAAATAAAAAGAAATTAAAAGTAGTTGGAGATGATTTGACGGTTACAAATAAACTTAGGTTAAAAGAGGCAATAGAAGGAAAAAGTATAAACTCCATTATTATCAAACCAAATCAAATTGGCACACTCTCTGAAACTCTCGAGACAATGAAACTGGCAAGAGAAAATAATATAGAACTTATTGTAAGCCATCGGAGCGGGGAGACGAATGATGATTTTATCGCAGACTTAGCTTATGCCTTCGGTTGTTTTGGGCTTAAGGCCGGCTCTTCTTTTCAGCCGGAAAGAATGGTAAAATACCAGAGGTTAATAAAAATATCAAAATAAGATGAATTCACAAGCCCAAATTGTAGCTACTATCGGACCAGCCACAGGAGATAAAAATATAATCCGAAAAATCATAAATGGGGGAGTGGATGCTGTCCGCCTAAATTCTTCCTGGGGTACTTACGAAGAGCATGCAGGTTATATTAAAAATATTAAAGAAACAAGCAAAGAAGCGGGTAGACACATTCCGATAATTTTGGATTTGTCCGGTCCGAGAATTCAAGATATCAATTCGCACAAATTTGACATTGAAGCGATTGAAATAATTACTCCCAAAGATTTAGCTGATTTAAAATTTGGCGTTGAACAGGGGGTGGATTATGTTGCCATGTCTTTTGTGGGATCGGCGGGGGATATAGAGCGTCTGCGCGCTGAGATGAAGAAATTGGGTAAGGTTCTGCCGGTTATTGCCAAAATTGAACGAGAATCGGCCGTCCGCAATATCGATGAAATTATCCAAGTCTCGGAGGCGATAATGATTGCTCGCGGAGATTTAGGCAGCGAAGTTCCGCTTGAGCAGATTCCTTTTATTCAAAAAGATATTACCGAAAAATGCAAAAGAGCCGGGAAACCAGTTATCATCGCTACGCAAATAATAGAATCCATGATGAAAAATCCCGTGCCCACTCGGGCGGAGATTACCGATATCGCGTGCGCTATATTGGACGGCGCGGATATACTGATGCTCTCTGAAGAAACCACTATCGGCCAATACCCGATTGAATCGGTAGTGATGATGAAAAAAGCGATTCTAGAGGCGGAAAAACATGCGCCGAATATGCAAATCAACAAACTCTAGAAATTGGTGCGAGTAGGGGGAATCGAACCCCCGTCTAATCCTTGGGAAGGACTTATTCTACCACTAAACCATACTCGCATTTATGGAAATATTATCTTTATTTTGACATTAGAGCAAGTATGCTATAATACAATACTCATATGGCGAAAGATTACTATGAAACATTGGGCGTGTCGAAAGGCGCGTCTAAAGACGAAATAAAAAAAGCTTTTTATAAGCTGGCGCACAAGTATCATCCTGACAAAAAAGAAGGCAATGAGGCTAAATTCAAACAAGTCAATGAGGCTTACCAGGTGCTTTCGGACGATACCAAGCGTTCAAAATACGACCAATATGGAGCCGGTTTTGAAAATATGAACGCTCGCGGTAGTGGATTTTCTGGTTACTCTGGCGGCTTTGAAGACTTCGATTTCAGTGGTTTTGGAGATTTCTCCGCCAAAGGCGGATCCGCCTTTGGCGGAGATTTTAACCTCAACGATATCTTTAGCGATTTCTTTGGTGGCGGGATGAGCGGAGACCGAAGAGAACAGAAGCGCGGGCGGGACATTTCGACGGAGATTAATATTTCTTTTTCCGATTCGATTTTCGGTGCCAACCGGCAAATTTTAATCACCAAAACTTCCAGCTGTTTCACTTGTCATGGTTCTGGTGCTAAAGCCGGCTATTCCATGGTCTCTTGCAAGACCTGCAACGGTCAAGGTAAGATTCGTGAATCCAAGAGAACTATTTTTGGAAATATTTCCAGCGCGAAAATTTGCGAGACTTGTTTGGGCGCAGGTGAAGTTCCGAAAGAAGTTTGCGAGACCTGTAAAGGCAAAGGTGTGCTCCGCCGCGAAGAAGAAATTTCGATTATTATTCCAGCGGGAATTCGCGATGGAGAGATGATCCGCATGACTGGCTATGGCGAGGCGGTTTGGAAGGGCACTGCCGGCGACCTGTATATAAAAATAAATGTAACGCCGCATCCAGTTTTCAAACGCGATAGTAATGACCTCGTAATGAATTTAAATTTAAAGCTCTCCGAGGCGCTCCTTGGCGCTGAGTACCCGATCCAGACTCTGGATGGGGAAATTCAAGTGACAATTCCGGAAGGCGTTTCCATAAACGAAATTCTTCGAGTGCGCGGCAAGGGCGTGCCGACGGGAAAAAATAAACGCGGCGATCTCTTAATCAAACTCAACATTAAGCTTCCGTCAAAATTGTCCCGCAAATCCCGCGAATTGATCGAACAACTCCAAAAAGAGGGGATTTAGTGTTTTTGTAGCATTATGAACAAAACTGTATCCATTATTATATCTCTCGGACTTTTTATTGCGTTAGGCATTATTTTCATGGATGGCCCGGAATCAACGCAAGGCGCTAAAATAAAAAACGGAGTTCAGTATATTAATATTTTAGCCTCAGGTGGATACTCTCCGGAATTAATTACGGCAAAAAGCGGCATACCCACAAAACTTATTATAAGAACAAACGGCGCTTATGATTGCTCGGCATCGCTAGTTATCCGCTCTATCGGATTCCAGAAAATTTTACCTCAAACTGGAGAAACAGAAATTGACTTGGGTATACCGAAATCAGGCGAGCCCTTGCAAGGGGTTTGTGGTATGGGAATGTACAGTTTTCAAATTAATTTTGACTAAAATTGTTAAATGAAGCTAAGTGGGATAAGATATAACAATGTTATTCAGCGCTTTAGTTACCATAATTGGTTTGTCGCTTTTTGAGGCCGTTTCTTCTGTAGATAACGCGATTATCAACGCCGAAGTTCTCTCGACAATGGGAGCCAAAGCAAGGCGTTGGTTTTTGACTTGGGGTATGTTTATTGCAGTTTTTTTAGTCCGGGGTCTTCTGCCTTTCGCGATAATTTGGGCTTTTAACACCTCGCTCAATCCTTTGCAGGTTCTATCGGCCGCTTGGTCTTCCGACCCATTGGTTTTAGAATCTATCGAAAAATCCGCGCCGATTCTCTTGGTGGCTGGCGGCGTATTTTTGTTGTTTTTATTTTTACATTGGCTGTTTCTAGAAGAAAAGCATTTTGGATTGCCGAAAGCAGAAAAATTTTTTATGTCAAAGGGGGTTTGGTTTTATGCCACGGTTTCTATCCTCCTCGCCATCATCGCTTGGTTTGCGCTTAAGGAGAGTAATCTGATGGGTTTTGGAGCAGTCGTCGGTTCCAGTTTGTTTTTTATTACTCACGGCTTCAAGCAAAATGCTGAAGAACAAGAACAAAAATTGCTGGGCAGTTCTAGTTCTGATTTGAGTAAACTTTTCTTTTTGGAGATAATTGATACGACTTTTTCTATCGATGGCGTCTTGGGCGCTTTTGCTTTTACACTCTCGGTGCCACTCATTTTACTCGGTAATGGATTTGGCGCTCTACTTGTGCGGCAACTCACCGTCAGCAACATCGAACGAATTAAAAAATATGTTTATTTAAAAAATGGCGCCATGTATTCCATCCTAGTGTTGGGCGTAATTATGATCTTGCACAGTTTCGGTTTCCATATTCCGGAATATCTTTCTCCACTTTGCACATTCATCATCATCGGGTTTTTCTTTTGGAAATCTAAAATGCATCTCAAATTAGAAAAATAAGTTATCCACAGTTTAAACTTGCATACTGACTAAATAGTCGGGTATAATGTTGGTATGAAATCTTTAGTAACACAAAGACAAAAACAACTTTTGCAGATTATTTATGATTTTATAAAAAATACTGGTTTTCCACCAACCTTTGAAGAAATGAGAGAAAAATTGAAAGTTTCTTCTAATCAATCCGTTATTGATCTTTTAGAAAAACTTGAACAAGGGGGAGCTGTAAAGAGAAACGAGGGTTCTGCTAGAAGTATAAATATAAATCCACTAGGTTTTAAAATTTTAGGAAAACAAATTTTCCCTGTAGTTGGCACTTCGGCAGCTGGGGCATTTATGGAATCTTTTACCGATGTAGATTTTAAATGGATGGAAATTCCGTCTAGTATGGTTCCAAATGAAAAAATAAAACAATCAGATGAAGTTTTTATAATCAAAGTAAGCGGTGACTCTATGATAAATGCCGGTATAAATAATGAAGATATGCTTTTGGTGAGAAAAGCAAAAGAATTCAAAAGCGGAGATATTGTCGTTGCTAGAAATAGTGATGGCACCACAGTAAAAAGGTTTATAGTTGATGGGGGAAAAAGATATCTCAAGCCAGAAAATCCATCTTACCAAAACATTTCCATCATTCCTGACGAGATATTTTTTGAAGGGAAAGTAATTTTAAATTTAAGTAGAATATCTTAATATTAATAATTTTGTTATAATAAGTTTATGTCAAAAAATACGAGAAAGAATGAAGCAAAAACTGATATTAGTCTATTTAACTTTATTAAAGAGAATAGATTATATAGCAATGAATGGAATGTCAGAAAACAGACTAATGAATATATCCAAGAAATTTTAGATAAAACAAGTAAAAAAGAAACCGGCAGAAATGGTTATCCAGATTTGATTTATATAAACGAAAATAAGAAATTATTGATTTTGGTTGAAAATAAAGACCACATAAAAGATCATGTTTCAAAAAATGAAGACAAACCTGCTGATTTTGCAGTCGATGGAATAAAACATTATTTATCTTTTTTTACAGATAAAAAATTAAGTAATGAAAAAGAAACTATAAAAAAATATTTGAAAAACTGGAAAATAATAGGTGTCGCTTTTTCTGGAGATATTAATGATGAATACAATCACAGGCTTGATACTTACATTGTTAAGGAAAATGAAATTCAGAATATAAACAAAAATGAAATTCTGGATGAGAATGACTACTTTGCATATTTTGAGAATATTGATTTAGAAAAAATATCCAATGATATTTCAAGATCATCGAGTGAAATTAATAGATTATTAAGAAACTTGGATTCTCAAAAAAGACCCATTCTTTTAAGTGCTTTGATGATTTGCTTATATCCAAAAGATAGTGGGGCAGATTTTAAAAATAGTTATAGTTCTTGGAATACACAAACAATTATTAGGAATATACCAACAACTATTAGCGATATTTTAGAAAGTGAAAAAATTGATAAAAGCAAGATAGAAGTATTAACAAATGAATTAACTTTTATAAAAACTGACACAGACTTAACCTCTACTGATATTTTAAAAGATATTTTAAAAGAACTTGAGGAAAGAGTAATACCATTGTTTGATAAAAAAACTTCATACGACATAATTGGTAAATTCTATGAAGAATTCTTAAGATATGCGGGTATTACAAATGTAAAAAAGGGTATAGTTTTAACACCAAATCACATTACTACTTTATTTACAGAGCTGATTGATATTAAAACAAATGATGTTATTTTTGATCCAGCTTGTGGCACTGGTGCTTTTTTAATTGCTGGAATGAATAAATTAATTAGTGAAATTGAAAAATCTAATTTACCAGATAAAAACCAGAGAATAAAGAATATAAAAACTAAACAACTTATTGGATTTGAAAAAAGTAGTACTATGTACTCTTTAGCAATTTCCAATATGCTCTTTCGAGGAGATGGAAAATCTCAAATTTTCAATGAAGATTTTTTTTCCACTAATGCCAGTGATGTTTTGGATAAATTACAAAATAAACCTACAATAGGATTTGTAAACCCTCCTTATGGAGGTAAGGATAATGAAACAAATCCTACAAAAAAAGAAATTCAATTTTTAGAAAAAATGCTAGATAGTTGTAGTAGGTATGGAATTATTATTGCCCCACTTTCTACATATTTTAAAGATGATGTTGATAGAAATAGGATTTTAGCCAAACACACCTTAAAATATGTAATAAATATGCAAAGTGATTTATTTCAACCAAATGCTTCAACACATACAGCGATTGCAGTTTTTGAAACAAACAAACCTCACAATAAAAGCAAGGTTGTTTTTTATGATCTAAAAGATGATGGTTTTGTTTTATCAAAAAATAAAGGAAGGACTGATGTTTTAAATAAGTGGAATAACATTAAAAAAGAGTTGCTTAAAAAAATAACGAATCCAAAAGAAAATGAAGATTTAATTAATTTAGTTTATAAGGAAATAACAGGAAATGATGAATGGATAATACAGGCTCATTCGAAAACAAATTATAAAAATCTTTCTGAAAAAGTGTTTGAAAAGAGTATAAAAGAATATGTTATTTTTTCTACAAAACTCAAGTTAAATCTTATAGATAAAGATATTGATGAGATAACATTATTAGAAATTCTAAATGAAAATAATGTCAGTGCTAAAAATATTTTAAATAACTATGGTGAAGACTATGAAAATAAATAGAGATTCTTGGAGGGAATTTAAATTCGATGATATATTTCTTGTATCTAGGGGTCAAAGGTTAGTGACCTTAGATCAAATTGGTGGAGATATTGCTTATATATCATCAAGTAAACAAAGAAATGGAGTTGATAATTATATAACCCCTCCGGATTTTATGGTTATATATCAAAATGCACTTACGCTGAATAATAGCGGTAGTGTGGGTTATTGTTTTTATCATCTTTATAAATTTGTTGCGTCAGATCATTGCACGATTGTAGAGATTAAGGATAAAAAAATAAAATTAAATAGTTACGTAGCACTTTTTTTAAAACCCATTATTGAATCAATGAAAAGTAAATATAATTTTGCTAGAGAAATAAATAATGAGAGGTTAAAAAAGGAAATGATATTGCTTCCCGCTATAGATTACAAAACTCCAGACTGGAATTTTATGCAAAACTATATAAAAAAATTATCAAATAATATAAAATATAATAATAAAATAAAAGAAACAAAAATTAGCAAAACTCCTATTGAACTTAAAAGTAAATATTGGAATGAATTTAAAATAAAAGATGTCTTTGATATACAAAAAGGTGAAAGATTAACTGTATTAGATAGAACTCATGGAGATATGCCTCTTTTAACAGCATCTTCTGTTAATAATGGGATATCTAGTTTCATTGATTATGAGATATTTAAGAATAGTAAAAAAATTTTTAAAAACAAAATAACTGTTGATATGTTTTGCAATGTTTTTTTTCAAGAATTTGATTATTTTAGTGATGATAATATACATACATTATTATTTAAAAACAAAAATTACGAAAAATATTATGAGAACAAATATGTTAATATATTTTTAGTTTCAATTTTGAAAGAATTATCAAGAAAGTATGACTATGGTAGGCAGGTTAGATTAAAAAGATTTGAAGAAGAAATTATAAGTCTACCTATAACAAAAGTAGGCGAACTAAACTTTCAATTTATGGAAAGATACATAAAATCTCTATCCTATTCTTCTGATCTGTAAGTTAAAAGATATTTTAATTCCAATTTTACCAAGACCAATTCAGCAAAAAATTGCCGAACTTGTGCAAAAATCGCACGAAGCGCGCAAGAAAGCCAAAGAACTTTTAGAAGAAGCAAAACGCAAAGTTGAAGAGTTAATAGAAAATAAATAAATGAATGAATAACTCAACAAAAATATTTAGTGAAGAATATAAAAAGTTAAATAAAGCGCAAAAAGAAGCTGTGGATACTATCGACGGTCCGGTCATGGTAGTGGCAGGGCCGGGGACTGGGAAGACGCAGATTTTAGCGCTTAGAATCGGAAATATTCTTTCAAAAACTGACACCAAAGCCGACAGTGTCCTATGCCTTACTTTTACCAACACGGCAGTCGCAGCCATGAAAGAACGCCTTGGACGCTACATTGGCGCGGAATCCAGCAAAGTAAATATTTTTACTTTCCATAGTTTTGGCATGAAAATCTTGGAAGAATATTATGGAGTTTTGGGATTAGAAACTGCTCCCCGGACTATGGATGAAGCCGACGCTATCGTCTTGGCGGATCAGATTCTCCATACAAACGATTGGGGATATCTTCGTCCACGTTCTGATTCCACCCGTTATTTTCGAGACCTAAAATCGCTGATTTCACTCCTGAAGCGTGAACGCATTGCGCCGGGAGAATTTCTCCGAGAAGTTGATATGGAAATAAAAAGTCTAGAACAGAAAACTACCAAGGAGGCAAAAAAAAATATTGATTCCTTGCTCCGTACCCGCGAAGTGGTAAAATTCTTTGAACTTTATGAAAAAGAAAAAAAAGATAAAAATCTTTTTGATTATGATGACATTCTGGAGAATTTAGTAAAAGTCGTGGAAGATAGCGCTCCGGTGCGGGATGAAATTCGGGAAAAATATTTGTATGTGCTGATCGACGAGCACCAAGATTCTTCCGGCGTCCAAAATGAATTCTTGGAAAAAGTTTGGGGTGATACGGAAAAACCCAATATCTTTGTGGTGGGGGATGACCGCCAGCTAATTTACGGTTTTGGTGGCGCCTCGCTCGAATATTTTGAAAACTTTAAACACACTTTCGGCAAGGCCAAGCTCATCACCCTGACGGAAAATTATCGCTCGACTCAAACCATTCTAGACTCGGCCCATGAACTTTTGCAAAGCTCCTTGAGTAAAGAAAAACTCAAAAGCCAGAGCAAAGAAAAAATAAAATTGCGTTTAGTCGAAGCCGATTACGAACGGGATGAGATTCTCGCTTGTATTCTCGATCTAAAAGAAAAAATAAAGGCGGGGGTGGATATAAATGATTGTGCAATTTTAGTGCCGAAAAATAGGCAAGTGCGCAGTGCGGTGACGATCTTGCGGGATTTGGATATTCCGGTTTCGGGACTAGGGACACTACGATTTTTCGATTCTTCGGTGGCGGAAAGCTTGCTTCGGGTGTTGCGAATTCTCGCTGACCCGTACAACAATGTCGCCCTGGCCGAATCCTTCTTTGATCCCTTGGCGGACATTCCGCCGCTATTAGCGCATAAATTTATTAAAGAGCACGATATGCGTAAGTTTTCTTTGTTAGAGTTGTCTGCCAAAAAGCCTCCGACTTTGTTTGGAGGAAATGATCAAACAGAAATTTGGATTGGAAAATTATTAAATTGGCTGGAACAATCTCGCACCAATAAAGTTTATTCCCTAGTGCAGATTGTCGGCGATGAATTTCTTCTCCATACAGCTTCGGATCACGAAACTCTGGTTTCTCGAGTCGAGGTAATCCGCACGCTTTTGCATTTGGTTCTGCTTCAAATTGAAAAGAATCCGAAGCTGACTCTCAAAGAATTAATCGAATTCTTGGACCGACTGGAATTGTATGATGAGGATATTCCGCTGTCGGTTTTTGGTTCTGAGGAAGGAGTCAAAGTGCTGACTCTCCATGGTTCCAAAGGGCTGGAGTTCGAATATGTCTGGATTGCGCACATGGACCAAAGGTCTTTTGGGAGTGGCCGGAAAATGGGTTTTACCTTGTCTGATAGTATCGAAGAGCGAGTGCATAAGCGTGATGAAGAAGTGCTCAAACGCCAGCTTTATGTAGCCATCACCAGGGCCAAAAGATTTTGTACAATTTCTTTTGCCCGCCATTCCTACACTGGTACCGAGCAGGAATTGGCGCATATTGTCTCCGCCCTGCCGGAAGTTATTTTTGATAAGCAGAGTTCCGCGGAGACCGAGAAAGCCATTCTCATGCATGATCCGAAAGCTTATATTGAAAAGAAAAAAGTACCTAAACAAAAAGTTGATATCAAAGAACTTGTCAAAATTGTTTCCAAAGAATATCATGAGCGGAAAGTTTCCGTTTCGCTTCTCAATAATTTTTTCGAATGTCCATGGAAATGGTATTTCCGCAGCCTGCTTAAATTACCGGAACCCGAGGAAGAGAGTTTGGAGTTCGGCAACGCCATCCATGGCGCGATTGATAAAATTTTAAAAATGAAAGAAGCGCAAGGAATATTGGACAAAAAAGATCTGGCTAATATTACAGGGGGGAATCCTGAAGTATTAAAAATAATTTCCAGATGGGTCTTGACGCGGCTGCCGAAAATAAAAAAGGAGCGAGAAAATGAAAAGAGTGTCTCCACCAAGGACGACCGTTTTCCACGCTTAAATATTTACGGTAAGATTGATTTGGTAGAAAATTTATCGAAAAATGAATTTCGAGTGACCGACTTTAAAACTGGAACCGTCAAGAAAAAATATGATATAGAAAAATTGAATGAAGAGGGAAGGATGAGTACTTATCTCCGTCAACTCTCGATGTATTCGTATTTGATTGAGCATGATTCAAAATCCGAAGTCCGAGAAAGCAGATTGGAATTCCTGGAAGCCAAAGATAGCGCTGAAGCTACATACAACCGCGTCATAACTCCCCCTGAAATTGATTTATTGATTAAAGATATTAAAGATTATGATACCCTAGTCAAAACCGGCAAATGGATAGATCGCAAATGCTATTATAATTCCTACGGCAAGCAAACAAAGTGCAAGTATTGCCAAATGGCTAAGATATATATAAAATAATCCAATGGGTACCGAGCATCCACTTTCTATATTGGCAAATCAGGCTTATCAAGCTTTTTCGGAGATGGGGTTTGAAATCGGTACCGGACCGGAGCTGGAGACAGACTGGTATAATTTTTATGTTTTAAATTTTCCAAAAGATCATCCAGCGTTAGATATGCAGGATACATTTTGGATAAAAGAGGATGCGAAGCATGTTTTGCGTACGCATACCACGACTGTGACCGCTCGCGAGCTTGAAAAAGCCGGTAAAGAGGGCAGGCTACCGGCTGCATTTATTTCCGTCGGCAAAGTTTTTCGAAATGAAGCTACGGACATAACTCACGAAATGCAATTTTTCCAGATAGACGGCGGAATGGTGGGCGAAAATATCACACTGGCTGATCTAAAAGGCGTGCTGACTAATTTCTATAAAAAAATGCTGGGACCGGATGTGGAGATAGAATTCAGGCCGAGTTTCTTTCCTTTTACTGAACCTTCGATCGAAGTATTTGCGAAGTTTAAAGGCAAGTGGTTGGAAATGATGGGCGCCGGGATGTTGCATCCGAATGTTTTACGCAATATCGGCCTCGATCCGTCCAAAGTGCAAGGTTTTGCTTTCGGCGGGGGATTGGATCGTATTGCGATGATCAAATGGGATATTCCTGACGTGCGGCTTTTTTACCAAGGGGACTTAAGATTAAATCAATTTCAAAATAAAACCTGATGAAAATTTCTTACAATTGGCTTAAATGGTATGTTCCGGAAGCACCCAGTGCCGAGAAGCTGGTAGATATTTTCAATTATCATCTTTGTGAAGTGGAAAGTGTTGAACACCGAGTGTTTAACAAGGAGGAGGATTGGATCTTAGACTTGAAGATATTGCCGAACCGAGCGCATGATTTGCTTTCGCATCAGGGAATTGCTCGAGAGCTGACTTCTCTTCTCAATATAAAATTTATCGATCCGACTCCTAAATATAAAATTCCGGAATCAAAACCGACAAAGTTGATCCAAACAATAGAAAGCTCAAATTGTCGGCGCTATATGGGCCGGGTGATTCGAAATATAAAAATTGGCCCGTCTCCAGAGTGGGTGATAAAACATTTGGAAGCGATTGGGCAGAGAAGCATAAATAATATCGTGGATGCTACAAATATAGTGATGTTTGATTGCGGACAACCGGCGCATGTTTTTAATTTAAGCAGGGTGAAAAATTTAAAATTAAAAGTTAGAAACGCAAATAAAGGAGAAAAAATTACTTTGCTCGGCGGCGTGGAAAAAACATTAGATGAGACAATGATGGTGATTGCGGATGACCTTGGAAATTCTTTGGATATCGCTGGCATCAAGGGTGGAAATTATGCTGAATTAGATAAAGATACTAAAGATATAGTTCTTGAGTGTGCCAATTTTGATCCGACCTCGGTGCGAAAAACTGCCCAAGCCCTGAATATTTTCACCGATGCGCGCAAGCGTTTCGAAAATGATTTATCTCCCGAATTGGCTGCCTTTGGAATGCTGGAACTTTCGGCGCTGATTTTAGAAATGTGCCCGGAAGCTATTTTTGAAGATGTCATCGATGTCTATCCCAAAAAACAAGAAGGGAAGAAACTTTTTTTTTCAACTGATAGAATTTCTAAAATTTTAGGCATAGAGGTTTCAGATAAGGAGATAGAAGGTATTTTAAATAGGTACGTATTTGAATACGTATATAAAAAAGGAAAATTTGAAATAACTATTCCACCAATGCGCCTTGACCTAGCGACGGAGGAAGATATGGCGGAAGAAATAGGGAGAATTTTAGGATATAATAAAGTCAAAGAAAATATTCCGAAAATTGATTTTAAGCCAAAAATAAATGAAACTTATGCCAAGATAATTTCAGCGAGAAATAAATTGCTAAATGAGGGATATTCGGAAGTTATGACCTATACTTTTTGCGATCAGGGAGAAATTGAAGTAAAAAACAGCGCCTCAGATAAAAAATTTTTAAGGACAAACTTGAGCGATGGATTTAAGGAGAGTATAAAATTAAACCATGCGAATATTGCGTTGCTGGGTTTGAAAGAAATAAAAGTATTTGAAATTGGAACTGTTTTTACGAAAAATAGAGAACAAATAAATGTTTGTTACGGAGACAAAAAAAATATTACTGAAGTTTCTTTAGATGATTTCTGTAAAAATATGTCTTCAAATTTTTCCCTAAAACCTATAACCTATAACCTAGAAACTAAGTTCAAAATGTGGTCATTGTTTCCATTCATCGTGCGCGATATTGCTGTCTTTGTTCTTGAAAATGTAAAAAGCAGGGAAGTCGAAAAAATAATCAAGAAAAATATGGGAAATATGGTCATCAGAGGTCCGGAAATTTTTGATGAGTTTAAAAAAGAGAATAAAATTTCATACGCTTTTAGATTGGTTTTTCAGTCTTACGACCGTACACTTACAGATATAGAAGTGAAAGGAGTTATGGACAAAATAACTGAAAAAATAAAAGAAAACAAGGGTTGGCAAGTGAGGTAGTTTTTATTTCATATTGGTGTGTCTCTATTGTACCAAGTTAGAACCTATTTCCAAAATCGCTGATGTGCCACGCACGGAGCGTGTGGTGACTCTAAATTAAATCGTACGCTCCACGAAGGCCCCGCCACCACCTCGCTTCGCTCGGCAACCCCAAAAAAAAATGTTCCTTGCTTTTTGTTTTTCGCGGGGGTGGATTTTTTCTAAAATGGAAAGGACATTTTTCTTTGGGTTTCTGCCTTCCAAGTATTCAGGCAGTGTTCGGGGCTTCAATGCGGACTCGGTTTTGTTTCTGCATTTGTCGGCAAGGAGGATAGATTTGCTGTGAGAAAAAGCTAGTCAAAATCTTTATGATTTCAAAAACAAACCAGCCAACCTGTGGCAGAGACCACAGGGTGAAGACTTTGCCTAATCTACCAACGTACTTTTAACTAAGGAACAAAGGCACACCCATTGTTTATTGTGCATGATCGTAATGCCTTTATACTTCCATCAGCTAATTTTATATGAATTTTTGTGGCATTCGAATCAGTTGGATCAACCAATGCCACATGAAATATGTTTGTTCCATATGAAGTGCCATTTTTTACAATTTTGAGCGGAGAAGTTGGGGACGAACCCGGATCTTCGATAGCAAGGTGCTTAATATCAGGAACAGCTTGGGTTCCTTGTTGAATACGCAAACCGATGTCGATGTAGTTACTACTTGATACATCAGTAATAACTACCAAGCCATCTCCTCCATAACCTCCGAGTCCATTTTCTGCTCCTCCTCCTCCGGCAGATGGCGATGCCCCATCGATATTCATATCCGTGCCGTGACCATTATTACCAGCAATGCCTCCTTTTTCTCCCAGAGGACCATCACCCCCATTGCTCGCTGCCAAAGGAACATTTGCACCTAAGTATTTAGGAAATCCTCCGGGATGCCCGCTTCGAACAGTAGGAGTGGGGCCAGTAAAATAAATATTACCAGTTCCAGCGATTAAGAAGCCGCGCGTGTCGCCACCTCCACCGATATCATTAAGCCACGGACCTATATCAGCTTTACCATTATTTGTATAGAAATCAACTAAAGATTGAGTTGTGACTATTAGAGGTGTCAAATAATAAAAAGGTAAGGTAGTTGTCTTACAATCATAGGGTGCGTAATTAATAGACGCCCAGTTGGTGACTTTGTAGAGAGATCCAGCAATTTGCCCAAATCCATGCTCACCGTGAAAAAAAGTCCTTTGCGTGTCATTCCCATAATATAACTTTGTTGGATTACCATAACAATCAGTCGCTGATCCTCCGGCGATGGCTACTGTAGGATCCGTTGAAAAAGCTGGCAGAGAAAAAGTTTGTGATGCTCCGCCTTGCAATGTCACAGATACAGTAAAAAGATTAGTAGGAACGCCTTTCAGGTAAGATACTCCACCGCTACCAGGCCCTGCTTGTAATGAAACATCGGATGTTCCATCGGGAATTCCTCCTACGCCGCTTGTAAGAGGTTTTTTTCTGATTACGGTGAAGCCACCTTGGGTGCTAGCGGCATTGACCACGCTCCTTCCTCCCCTACCAATATCAATAACAAACTGATCATTAGGGGAGACTGAATATATGGATTCCGCATAACTGCCCGCTCCGCCGCCCATTCCGGGATAATGTATTCCGTCAACAACCTTTCCTGAACCACCCGCGCCACCAGCTCCCCACAACTGAATTTTTATTTTATTAACACCAACAGGAACAGTCCACGTAGTTTGACTTGGAGAATAATTAAAAGACCAAGGACCAGATGCCTCTGTTACATTCGACGAAAAGAGTACAGCCACAAATAGAAGTATTAAAGAAGTTATACAATACAGGCCTATCTTTATTGGTTTTCGCAGTAACATGTTATTAAAATTATGGCGTAATCAACCACATCCTTCCTGTGTCAAGGTTTGTCGTTGGATCACTCATTCGATTCTCGATGACAAACCCATTCCAGAATCGAGCAATACCAAAAACATCTAATCCATATGTTGAGCCGGGAATGGCGGTGTTAATTCTAATAGGTCCTTTTTTGTCTTGGGAATTTGGGCCAACATTAAGTGGTGCGTCACAACCAGGTTTACCAGATGGGCATATTGGAGGAGCATGTTGTGGAGCTGTCCAGTCCGCAAATACAGAGAGAGTTGAAACGCCTATGATAAACCCTAAAACAACGAGTGTTATTGAGAAAATGTGTTTTTTCATGATAATTTATAACTTAAATTAATAATCTGCGACCAGCAACAATAAATCATATATTTTCAAGCACGGAACGCTTAGCCTCCGTCTCTTTTGGAGAGAGATTGGCGGTAGGATTAGGAAGTTTCATTTGTGCTTGTTTAGTTGAAATATCCCAAGAAGTTAGATCCGCTGGAGGATTATGGGATGAAAAAGATAAGAGCGATTGCTTAACAGCAATCGGATCAATTGGTACAGGAATTGATTTTTGCACGCTTGTTGTCCTAAAATAAACTGTCCCTAATACAACAAGAATAACAATCACGCCAAAAAAAATTGTGATTATCTTTTTATGATCAGTAGAAATAGTTGATGGTAGCCATTCGTACATAGATGCATTATAACTCTCTCTCTCTCTTGCAAAGAGGGTGAGTGTGTATAACTATAAACTAGCTGAAACAATCACTAAATCCTAGCATTGTAATAAGTTTAAATTTTATTATTTTTTCTCACAGCAAATCTATCCTCTCTACCGACAAATACAGAAACAAAACAAAACCGAGTCCGAATTGAAGCCCCGCCACACTACCCGGAAACTTCACGGGCAGAACCCCAAAAAGAAAAATATCCTTTCCATTTTAGAAAAAATCACCCCAGCGAAAATCAAAAAAGCAAGGAACATTTTTTCTTTTTGGGATTGCCGAGTGAAGCGAGGCGGTGGCGGGGCTTTCGTCGAGCGTACGATTTAATTTAGAGCCATCACGCGCTCCGCGCGTGCGACATCATTACCTCACTTTGTTTTGAAAATAGGTTCGGACTTGGTACAATAAACACACCAGAATAGAACTAGGCGGTTTTTGAGAAGCTGAAATGCGGGACGCGCGAAGCGCGTCCCGCTGATTTCCGCCCGTTTTCGGGAGTGGATTCTGGGTTCGGAATCCAGCACCGCCTTCGGCGGGGCACACTGTTTTGTTTTGGAGGAGGAGATTAGAAATCCCGTGCAATACAAATTCGAAATGTTTTGCCCGAAAATACAAAAAGAATTTTTGTTGCAGAAATATTTTTGCTATACTGGGAATGTTGAAACCAATTATTATTAGCAATGTTAGCAGAAATGGCTATTCTAGCTATCTTAACATTGCGTTAAGGTTTCAATACTAGAGTAGCCATTTCTGCTGTAAAAAATATATGCAAAAATTCTTTTTGTATGCTCGCAAATCAACTGATGTCGAGGACAAGCAGGTTTTGAGTATTGAGGCACAGCTTACTGAATTACGAGACTATGCCAAGAGAGAAAATCTGAACATCGCCTTTGAGTTCATAGAAAAACAATCTGCCAAAGTTCCAGGTCGTCCAATATTTAATAAACTGCTGAATGATATTGAAAAATTTGGCGGGAATATTCTCGCATGGCATCCTTTATGTTAATCCCTTAATCTGTGGATAACTGTATTCATATTCTAAGGCGCAGGAAATTCTCTTTTCAATGAGCAGAAAAGTTTTTTGTTAACTTTTTGTTTAATTTTTCTTTAGACGTATCTTACTCTGAATTACGAAACAAGCAAACCTCACTTTTCCCCAGCCATGTCTAAATACCTTCAGCTGTCTGAATTTTTGAAACAGAAGTTTC
>MFVS01000009.1 GCA_001786195.1 Candidatus Nomurabacteria bacterium RIFCSPLOWO2_12_FULL_40_42 | reverse complement strand
AAAAGGCGAAAACTATTTCGCATGGAAAGAGTTTTTCCAAAAAATCGGCTCTAACCCGATTCTCAAAGACAAAACGCTTTCATGCAATTGGGGGGAGCTTTGGGAATTCACCGCTTCCGCCGTAGGCGGAAAGAGTTTTGAAAAAAATGATAGCGCGATTTTGGCTCCCGCAAAATCGCTCCGCTTTCTTAATTCCGAACAAGTTTCGTTTGGTGGGCGTTCATACGCTATGCATGAACTCTGGGAGATAATAACACAAAACTACGACTTAATCGAGAAATGGAACAATGAGATTAGGGCTTTTCTGACACAGGAAAGAAAGTTGGAAAGCGAGATTGTGAAGCTATAACATGGTAGAATATAGGTATGATAAAGAAAAAAGACAACCTGACTGACATTGTAGAGCAACTACCAAAGGTTGAGACCTCTGATGATACCAACTCACCCAAAGATCAGCAGGTCAGAGATAGCGATGGAGACATTATCACTTTAGGCAATAAACCACAGAAAAAGTATCGATTAGTTATAAAGGGTAAATCGTTTGAACTTACAGAGAGTGAGCTAGAGAGAATAATAAACGAGGTAGTTGAAAAAGTATCAGATAAATTCGCAGACAAGATAATTAAGGCAGTCGAGGAAAAGCTAAAAAAGTGAGATTTTTATAAGATAGTACTACATAATACGACACGGAAAAAAATTAGCGAAATAAAATCCGACAACAATATGAAAATTTTAGCGGAAAAAGAGGCATATATTTTGAGAATAATTCGAGATCAGCTCGCACTAAATCCTCTTTCATCTGTACGTGGGGTGCAACAAATGGTGGAAGAACAAATTGGGCGTTCAATCAGCGATAAATATGTAAGTAAGTTGATGCACAAAGTTAGAAAACGAGCCGTGGTTGAATCAGATCGAAAGAAATTGAACGAGCGGTTTTCAGAGGTTAGAGAAAGATATCGAGTTTTGTCCGAAAATCTCCTAAGAACAATTTATTGGAATTGGGAATCCTTTGAGCAGATTGGAGTACAGAAACCGACAGAAAAAGAAAGACAATCAGCAATAAGATTACTGGCTCAAATAGAATTAGCTCTTTTTAGAACAGAGCTTGATATAGGGATGTTTGAGGATCGACAACTGGCGATAAGTGAGATGCTAAAACAAGGTATGTTGCCGACAGAACTGCATGAACAGATCATAGGAGTATTTAGAACTTGGAAACTCGGATCACCACATGAACAAAATAGAGTAGAAGTTGTGGCTACATAAAGAGCTATCTTAGGGCACCAAGACAACCAAAACGAGCCACCCAAGGTCTTTACTTAGGGAGTAAGGTTATTCTACGATTTTGATAAATCTAGCAACCAGAGGGAAAATTCAAATTTAGTGAAAATATATGGCAAAGTTCTAAATTTTAGGGTATAATAAGTAAACAATTTAATATATTAGTAATCTAAATCAGTGAGCAATCATTGACATGATGAAGTAAGCCCCCGTAAAAGATAAAAAACTCTTAGTCAGAGTTTGCCTTTTACGGGGCTGTATCTGGAAACAGATGCAGGTGGTCGCAAGATCATCAATCTGGCTAAGAGCTTTTTGCGTTTTAGCTAGGTTTTATTATTAAAAAAAAGAAAAAAACATGGAGAATGATCTCAAAAAAATAAAATGGAAACACGCAGTATTAATAATTGTTGGTCTTTTTATATTTTACAAAATAGCATTTTTTTTCATGGTCGATAGTCCCACGTCAACAATTTCAACTCCTACACCAACGACGCAAGAACCACAAAAAGAAACCACCAAAACAACAGCTGATGGGTTGGTAATTGTTTATAATTCGAATCAAATAACAGCTGATGCAATGTATAAAGATAAAATAGTAGAAGTTACCGGAATAATTGACGATATTGGTAGAGATATTCTTGGTACGGCATATGTGACACTAAAGGGTCCAAGTTATATTGATTCTCCATTAGGTGTGCAATGTATGTTCAATAAATCAAATGAGTCAATGATCGCAGGATTAGGTAAGGGAAAAACAGTAACATTACAAGGAGAGATATCTAGTGTTTTACTTTATGTTTTAATGAATAATTGTCGAGTAGTTTCAAGTTAGTAATTTTAATAAAATTAACAAAATAATTATGGAAAAATCAAAAGAAGAAATTGAGAGAGAGAAAGTAGTAGCAAAAAAGATATGGTATAAGAGGTGGTATGTAATTGTATTTCTTGTCTTAGGTTTTATTTTTATGGTGAAGGTCATGGGAGGTAATTACGATAGTTCTACAACCACTATTCCAGATCCACAAAAAGCAACCAGAGAAAGAGAAACAATTTCCATTGTGTTTGCTAAAGATGTAATAAGAAAAACTTTGAAAGCTCCCTCAACAGCGAAATTTGTTGATGTGCAAGCTTATGAACTTTCAAACGAAAAAGATGTCTGGGCTGTAAATGGCTATGTTGATAGTCAAAACAGCTTTGGTGCAATGATACGAAGTCAATGGGAGGTTCAACTTGATTACAGAGATGGAAAAAATGGAACTGTAAAAAGTATATTTTTTGATGGAGAAAAGATGTTATAAAAATAAATAAAAAAATGAATTCTGATAAACAATGGAAATACCTTAATCAGGATCTTCAAAAATATATAAAAGAAAACAATCTTTATTCGCTCGGAGGAACATATTACGAGATGGCTGAGTTTTTGAAAAGTGAGGGAAAAGATGATAGTAAGCTAAGAGATCTTGGTTATAAAATGAAAGCTAAAGCGGTCAATGAGCATCTAACGAATTACAAAAATTTGGATGTAAGTAATTTAGAAATTATTACAACAGAAAATTCTTGTCCTGTCTGCAAAAAACTCAACAGTAAAACATTTTCACTAAAAGAGGTTTTATCTTCTAGTCCGCTTCCTGTGCGTGAGTGCTCGTTTTTTTGTGGTTGTAGATGTGTCTATGGACCAGCTGTTTGAGTTTGTTTAGTAATTTCTTTATATAAATCACATAGATAAATAACGCTTTTAGCGGTATAATTGGTCTATGGCTAACTTTACTACTACAGCCGAACTTGTTACTGCAATTCAAGGACTTCAAAGCGACGAAAATGAAGTCAAATCAGATACCTATCGGTATGTTATTTACGTTCGTAAATCAACCGATGAAAAAGATAAACAGGTGCGCTCACTCGGAGACCAAGTTGATGTTTGTAAGGAGTATGCCCTCAACAATGGATTGCGAGTAGTAAAGATCATACAGGAGGCAGAGTCAGCTAAGGAGCCGGACATTCGACCTAAGTTCCGGGGATTGCTTGATGATCTGAAAGCTGGTAAATACGATGGTCTCATCGCGTGGCATCCTGACCGGTTAGCCCGCAACATGAAAGACGCCGGTGAGATTATTGATCTACTCGATAAACACATAATAAAGGATCTCAAATTTGCGAGCTTCACATTTCAGAATGACACAAGCGGTAAAATGCTTCTTGGCATCTCATTTGTTATCTCCAAGCAATACTCTGATCATTTGAGCGATAGTGTCACAAGAGGTAATGTGAAAAGTATAGAAGAGGGAAAACTCATCAATCGTGCTAAGCACGGTTACTTCAAAGATCGGAATCAGTATCTTCGACCAGATGGTGCTAATTTCCTTCTAATGAAAACTGCTTTCAAGATGAGATTGGAAGGAAAGACCATGGTTGAGATCGCTACCTATCTCAACGAGAGCGGGTACCAGAAATGGCACAAGGATGGTAAACATAGACCATTCTACATGGATAAACAAAAGGTGCAGAAGTTCCTTATAGATCCTACTTATACGGGTGTATTGATATATGGAAAACAGACCGTTGATCTTGCGACCTTTTATGATTTCCACCCCATGCTATCAGTAGAAGAGTTCATGCAGATTAACCAACTTGGGAACAAATCCGAACTTATCAAACTCGCGAAAAAACATCACAAACGAGAGAACATTAAGGCAAATCTCATGAGGGGTATGGTGATTTGTGATGCATGCGGTGAGGCAATGCACGCAGGTATTACTCCTAAGAAAACTAAAGATGGAGTCGTTCGTTATTTTTACTACCGTTGCGATACCGATGACTGCGATCGTAGTGGCAAGTCCATTCGTGCAAAAGTGGTTATGGACTATATCTACAATTTCCTCGACCAAAAACCATTCTCTTCAAAAGCATCTTACAAGCACTATTCAACTGAGATGAAACGTGTAGCAGAGGAACGGTTGATTGATGCAAAAAAATTACTCCAATCCTTGCAAGCTCAGAAACGAGAGCTTGATCACCGTCTTCTAAAAACTAAGGAGCTGTTTCTGAACGATGAAGATGATGATATAAAAAAGCATTATAAAGGCGATTTGAAACAGATAGAAGAGGGTCTTCAAAATATAGAGGGTACGATCGAGAAGCAAAAAGAGCACATTAAGAAAGGTCAAGGCGGTATTTTGACTTATGAGGAATTTCTCGAACTTATGGAGAAAACGGGGCAGATTATGCATAAAATCAAAAACATGGGTGAGCTCGACTACCTTTGTCGAAAACTATACATGAACTTCACGACAGACGGCAAAAACATAATAAGCGCAACGCTTTCTGCGCCATTCAATGAACTATATCAAGCTAAAGTATCTCAAGGTGGACCCCAGGAGACTCGAACTCCTTACCCCCTCATTGCAAATGAGGTGCTCTACCAGATGAGCTAGGGGCCCTTGTTTTATTTATATAACCGAGAGCTTCCGTTATTGGATATGTTTAGAACTCTTAATTGAATTGACATTCAATTAAGATTGAACTCCAATTTAGCGGGCCACCATCAGTTATTTTAGGAACTTAAAGTATTCTCGCATTAAATTAAGAAAGTTTCAACTTTCAGTCTTGTTTGCAAAAATATTAATAATGATATATATTATTCTCAGCGCATGAGGCGTTTTTTATTTCTGAGCAAGGCGAGGATTTCACAGGTGACGATTTTCTAATCGCTTCACTCAATAAAATCAATTATGGAACGAGATTATCCTTTAGAAAAAGTTAGAAATTTTGGAATTATCGCGCATATTGATGCGGGGAAAACGACTACGACCGAACGGGTGCTTTTTTATACTGGGGTAAAGCACAAAATCGGGGAAGTGCATAAGGGCGAGACTACGACCGACTGGATGGAGCAAGAGCGCGAACGCGGGATCACGATCACTTCGGCGGCGGTGACTTGTTTCTGGACCCCGACTTACGCTTCCGACGACAAAACCAAGAAGCACCGTTTTAATATTATCGATACCCCCGGGCACATTGATTTTACGGTAGAAGTGAAGAGATCTCTTCGCGTCCTCGACGGCGCGGTAGTGGTCTTCGACGGCGTGGCCGGAGTGGAACCGCAGTCGGAAACCAACTGGCGTTATGCGGACGAAGCCAAAGTTCCTCGCGTTTGTTTTATAAATAAACTGGACCGGACTGGCGCTTCTTTTGAGCATTCTTATGCAACAATTTTAGACCGGCTTAGCAAGAAAGCCGTTCGCGTGCAAATCCCGATTGGCTTGGAAGAGAAATTCAAAGGAGTGATTGATGTGCTCCGCATGAAGGCTTATTATTTTGAAGGAGATATGGGTAATAAAGTCATTGAAAAAGACTTAGATTCTTTGCCAGAAAACTTAAAAGCAGACGCAAAGAAATATCATTCTGAACTTGTAGAGAAAATTGTCGAGACGGACGATGTTATGATGACGGAATACTTGGAGGGGATGATTCCTAATATGGATATATTAAAGAAAACTCTCCGTAAGGCGGTTATTACAAATGAAATTTTCCCTGTTTTTGCCGGAAGCGCGCTAAAAAATAAGGGCGTTCAGCTCATACTCGACGCTGTGATAGATTATTTGCCAGCTCCCACGGACATCGCCGCGATCTCTGGTATTGATCCAAACAACGATGATGCGATTATTGCGAGGCATGCCTCAGACACCGAACCTTTCTCCGCTCTTGCCTTCAAAGTCGCAACTGATCCGTTCGTCGGCCAGTTGATTTTTTTCCGTGTTTATTCTGGGACATTGACAGCTGGCAGTTATGTCTATAATCCGCGCACTCGAAACAAAGAGCGCATCGGCCGAATACTCCGAATGCATGCGAACGATCGCGAAGAGGTCAAGCAAGTTTTTGCCGGGGAAATTGCAGCGGCCGTGGGTCTCAAAGACACTATCACTTCGGACACGATTTGCGATGAAAATAGCCCAATCATATTGGACAGAATAATCTTTCCGGAACCGGTTATTTCCCTTAGAATTGAGCCTAAGACTAAAGCCGACCAAGAAAAAATGGGAATGGCCTTAAATCGTCTGGCTCAAGAAGATCCAACTTTCAAAGTTTCTACTGACCAAGAGACTGGCGAGACCATCATTGCTGGCATGGGAGAGTTGCATCTTGAGATCATTGTGGATCGAATGAAGCGTGAGTTTACCGTGGAGGCGAATGTTGGCAAGCCGCAGGTGGCTTACCGCGAAACGATCAATGGCCGCGCCGAAGCGGAAGGAAAATACATCAAACAATCAGGCGGACGAGGAAACTACGGTCATGTGAAGATCAAGGTAAAGCCAATGGAAGTTTTGACCAAAGAAGAACTAGAAGATTTGCCAAAAAACACCAAACGATCTCCTGGATTCGAATTTGTAAATACGATAAAGGGAGGAGTTATCCCGCAGGAATATATTGCTCCTTGTGAAAAAGGATTTAAGGAAGGATTGGACAGGGGAGTTTTGGCTGGATTCAAAATGGTCAATGTTTCAGTAGAACTTTGGGACGGAAGTTACCACGAAGTGGACTCCAACGAAATGGCGTTCAAAATCGCCTCTTCTATGGCGGTACAAGATGCTTGCCGTCGAGCGAATCCTGTTATCCTAGAACCGATGATGAAAGTGGAAGTAGTCACCCCGGATAAATTTATGGGAGATGTCACCGGCAATCTCTCTTCCAAGCGCGCTCTTATCGAAGGTATGGAAGACCGGGGAATGAATAAAGTTATCAAAGCCATAGTGCCGCTATCGGAGATGTTTGGTTACATGACAGGCCTAAGGTCTATGACTGAAGGCCGCGCGTCATTCACAATGGAATTCTTCCGTTACGACATAGTCCCTAATAATGTTGCAGAAACAATAATATCGTCTAGAAAATAGTGCCAAATAATGCCTGCCCCGTACCAAGCCGAAGGCTTTGGTTCGGGGTGGCTGAGACTATTATTGCGGCGAGAAAGTAAACTCTCTGGTGTACCAAAACAAAATCCTAGTCCAATGTTTATTTGTTTCGTAATTCAGAGTACAATAATATAAATTAAGACATAATATTCACACCTATGTTTACTTATAATAATAAATGTTATAATGCTTCACATGTCTAAAAAATTATCTCTGTCCATCATCTTGTTGATAGGAGTGACTTTAGTGGGGGCTTTTCTTGTTTACCAAAAAAGGGTTCGTGATTTATCTTCTCTTTTACCTCGTTCCCAGACCGCCGCTGTAATTTCTGGAACAGGATCCGGCCTTGTGGGGTGGTATAAATTTGATGAGAAGAGCGGGAGTGTTGCTTTTGATTCTTCGGGTAAAGGAAATGATGCGACTCTTTACAACAGTCCTGTCTGGTCTTCTGGAAAAATTGGAGGCGCTTTGAATTTTGGCGGGGGAGGCTATGTTAAGAGTGATTTGGTAACTTCAAATACTGCAAATATTACGCTGACTGCTTGGGTTAGAGTAAATTCCACAAGTAATATTAATGGCAATATAATTTATTTAGGTAGCAGAGAAGTAAACAGGGAAGGATATGGTTTGGTTATTAACAATGGGGGATGTGATGCGGGCTCTAAAATTTCTTTAATGTTAGAAGGGATATCTTGTAACTCTTTAAATACGAATATAGATTTAGGAACTGGAAGCTGGAAACATATAGTTTTAACAAGAGGCAGTCAAATTTGGAAACTTTACGTGAATGGAAATCAAGTGGGAAGCGGGTCTACTAACCCGAATGCTTCTCCTACGACTCACACAATAATCGGATCTCAACTTTTTGGGACTGGACCTGGCAATATTTTTTCCGGCGATATTGATGAAGTGAGAATTTATAACAGAGAATTATCTTCTTCAGAGGTTGGAGATTTGTATAATTACACTGGCGAGGCGCAAGTTTCTAATCCTCCACCAGCTTCCAATAACAATCCTGAAGTAAATGCTGGTGCCGATTCTTCTATAACATTACCCTCTAATACTTACTTCCTTTCAGGATCAGCATCTGATTCTGACGGCGATTCTTTGACTTATTCATGGAGCAAGACGAGCGGTTCTGGCACAGCTACTTTTTTGTCGGCAAATTCTCTCTCAACTCCCGTCACTTTTTCTCAAGCCGGAAGCTATACTTTAAGGCTGACAGTTTCCGATTCAAAAATTTCAGCGAGCGATGAGGTTGTTGTGACGGTAAATCCGGCTCCCGTGGCGCAAAATCCAGTCTCTCCTCCGGTTTCTGATACTTCGCCTATTTCCGGCGGCAAAACCTGGTATGTCTCAAAAAATGGCAACAACACTCTAGGCAATTCGTGGGCAAACGCTTGGAACGAGCTCAATCAGATAAAATGGGCGTCAGTCAATCCGGGAGATACTGTTTTCATAGACGGAGGCGCGTCGAGCATGAGTTACGGAACCATTATGAATACGGATAAGGACGGAACCGCTTCGGGAAGGATCACCATAAAACGCTCGGAAGAACCCGGTCGCAACGGCAAGGTGATTACAACCAACGCCATGCGCATCTGGTCCCGCTACATCACTCTTGACGGAGGCGATTACAACAAATTTGAAATGAATGTCGGAGGAAAGAACGGCTTGAGCGTGGTTATGATCGGCTACTGGAACGAAGACGCTTCTTTTTCTGAAATAAAAAATATCCATTTTATCGGCCAGGATTGGCTGGAAGACGCGGGTAAAAATTGCAACGATCAGAACAATCCGCAGATTTGCCATAATGCCGGAAGTTTGGGCATTTATTCTCCGAATATTTTAGTGAGCCGCAACAAGTTTACCCGAAGCGCCGGAGAAGACATGCTTTCCGTTTTCGGCGCGGCTAATTCCGTCATCGAGCATAACTACTTTACGACACTGCGCCAGTCGCCGAGCGCTTACATACACCGCGATGCTATCCAATTAAATCCCGCCAATCCGGTCGGCACCTCCCTCACTGTCCATTACAACCTTTTTCAGGATATCGCTAATGATGTCATTTTAAGCACGCCGGATTCCGTGAGCGGCGGCAATTGGGGAGCGATGGAGATTTATGGGAATGTTTTTAATAACGTGAACCGCGGAATTACGGTTTGGGACAGGGTGCAATCGGTTTCAAAAATTTCTATTTACAATAACGTTTTTCACAACGATTCATCGCGCGCTACGGGCCTGACAGTGGCGGCCGATCTTGTGTCCCCGCGCATAAAGGAACTTTACGCGAAGAACAATATTTTTTCCGGCAAAATCGCGGCCATAGGCCTTGCGGGCATCCAAAACTCTCTTTGGTCCGGAACTACGGCGGGCTTTGCGGCGGGAAACGGCAACATTCAAGGCAATGCTAATTTTATGAACGTGGCAAATCCGGTCGGCGCCGATAATGTTCACGGTACTTCCGACGATGGTTTTAACATCCAATCCGGAAGCTTGGCGATTGACAGGGGTATGGCGCTTGCCGGCGCGTATTCCGCAGATATCACCGGAATTTCCAGGCCGAGAGGGTCCGGCTGGGACATCGGCGCGTATGAATACACGGGCTCTGGCGGAATCGCGGCCATTTCAGATTCTCCAACTCCGGTAAACGGCCTTTGCGGGGCGGCGTTGAATTCATGTTCTGCCGGAGACTTGAACGATATTGCCGACTCCATTCTAAGTTACCTTTGGAATTGCTCGGGCAGGGATGGAGGGTCGGGAGCTTCATGCAGTCTGGCAAAATCAGTCGCGCCGCTTCCGCCAGCGCCTGTTTCAGCAAGCGCGTATCATGTCCGTCCGCCGGGGCAAAGCTATGGCAACGGCAGCGGCTTGGACTGGAACAATGCTTATGCGGGGTTGCCGGCTACTCTCCAGAGAGGAGCAACTTATTACTTGGCCGATGGAACATATAACGGCTACGCCTTTGACGATCCGGCCAATGGAAGCAAATGGATTACAGTTAAAAAGGCGATTGAATCAGATCATGGAAGCAATGTAGGGTGGAATGGTTCAATGGGTTTAGGAACAGCTTTGTTTAACGGCAGTCTTGTTTTTCTGGCCGACTATTTTGACATAAACGGCCAGCGCGGCGGCGGCCCCGGGTCATGGACGGGCGGTTTTGGTTTTAAAGTCAAGGGTTCTTACGGCGGCCAGCAGTTAGTTGTCGGCCAGCAGGGAACGGCGAAAGCCAATTATGTCAAATTAAGCCATATTGACTTAGAGCACAGGGGAGTGGACACTTTTACTTCCGACAGGGGAATCAATTTGCCGGGCGATAACTGGACCGTTAGCTATGCGTATATTCATGATTTGGGCGGCACGCCCATTGTTTCCGCCGGAGCTAACGGATTTACTTTAGAATATTCAAAAATTGCCAGAAATTCTTCCGATGCCGCCCGGCATTCGGAAGGAATCGCCGATCAGGGCAGCAACGATGCGACTATTCGTTATAATCTTTTTGAAGATGTTGAGGGGACAGGCGTTATCGTGGTTTTAAACCGCGGAGGCGCGCACTATCGCGCCGATCGGTGGAAAATATACGGCAACGTATTTTATTGGACAGCGGAAGATTTATATAATCGGGAAAGCGTTTCTAACGGCGTGATTGCTGTAATAAACGGTGAATATGCTCGAGATTGGCAAATTTATAACAATAGCGTGGTAAATTTTCGGCCGAAGCGGGGCAGCACAGAAGGAGGGAATGGAGGTTTTAATTTTGCCTATGCAAACAATGATGATCCAACTGATGCAGGCACGAGGAAGGTCTGGAATAATGTTTGGTACAAGATTACAGGAAATGCGCCACTTTGGAATGGATCGGCTAATCTTCGCTCCAATTGGTATTATCTTGTTCGCGACGGAAGAGATCCGATTTTTTTAGGTTATAAAGATGCAATGTTCGCCAGCGAGACAGATGTCCAGATCGGCACAGAAGATCCTTTTGTGAATTGGGCAGCCGGCGACTTTAGGTTGAAATCAGCTACCAGAGTGGCTAATTCTGCTTTAGGGTCACCTTTTAATATGGATCTTGTGGGTAATCGGCGCGGCGGTGATGGTGTTTGGGATAGAGGCGCTTATGAATATGGTCTTGGCGGGTCTTCCGTTGGCGACACCATACCCCCATCTATTGGAATTGTTGTTGATCAGGATCCTCCTGAGATTACCATTTCTGGTTCCACTGCAACTCTTCCTCAGGGCACCGATTCCGTCTCTCTCTCTATCACAACCGATGAGATTGCCGTGTGCAGGTGGGGGAATTTATCTAATACCCCGTATGCATTTTTACCCAATGCTTTCATTGCCTTAAACGGAGGCCTTTCTCACACTACAACTATAAATAATCTTGTGAACGGAGCAAATACTCGGTACATTCGTTGCAGCGATGCCGCAGTTACGCCTAATGTGAATGCTGCCGACGCAATTGTTGCAATTACTGTTTCTTCCCCGATTATCTCAACCGATAATGATAATGACGGAGTGTCCAACGCGGTGGATACCTGTCCCAATACTCCAGTGGGCATAGCTGTAAATCGAAAGGGTTGTCCATCGCCCAGAGCTGCTAAGTTCTCAACAGTTACAGATCTTTCTAATACGGACTTACGTTTCGTTCCGGCCTTAGAATTGGGCAATAGTTTTGGCAAAGTTTCATTTACCGGTCCGGTTATTTTAGTCAGAAACAATGACGCTCTCGACATTGACTCTAACCTCTCCATCGCAAAAAGCACTATTTCTCTAGATTCTACTCGTCTTCCTGAGCTCAACAAAGGAGCCACGATTACCCTTTACAACATTTCTGTTCGCAATCCCGCCGCCTCGATATTCAAGGATGGCGCGATTTGTTCTCTCTGCCATGTTATTTCATATAACAGCAATACCCTTATCTTCACCGTTCCAGGTTTTTCCATATACACTATTAGTGAATCCATCATGCCGCCCAATATTGGCCCTGTGACCGCAAGTTCAATCACCACTTCTTCCGCCACGATTGCTTGGACTACTGATGTTTCTTCCGACTCAGTCGTTAACTATGGCACGACTGTGGCGTATGGCATCCAATCTTCCGCTCAAGGCGCTGTCGTGGCGCACTCGGTTACTCTCTCCAATCTTACCCCGAACACTCTCTATCATTTTACTGTTTTGTCCAATGATACTTTAGGCAATACCGGCACGACAGGCGACTTTACTTTCACTACGGCGACAGATCCCAATCAGCCAACCGATCTTTGTCCAAACATTGACGGAGTCCAAGCTTCCGTCCCTCCGGGTATGATCGTAAATTCAAGTGGAAATTGTGTTGTTCCTAGTGGCGGCGGCGGCGGTGGTGGTGGAGGAGGTGGAGGAGGAGGAAATAGTTCTCGTAAAGTTACAATTTCTACAGTTGTTTCGTCGCCTTCCGTTCCAATTCTCGGCTGCGATAATAGGGTCGCTGGATTCAGCGTAACGACAGGTCAGTCTTGTTCAAGAAATCGTCCAACGACGGTTGTTGCTTATAATTTCGGCATGGCAACTTTAAGAAATGGCAGCCGAGGCCCGGCAGTGATGGAACTGCAAAGATTCCTGAATACTAAATTGAATCTTGGGTTAGTGGTTGATGGCAAATTAGGTCCGAAGACGATTGCGGTCATAAAGAAGTGGCAACGAGAAAAAGGCTTATCGCCTGACGGCCTAGTTGGTCCAAAGACAAAAGCAAAGATGAATGCGGAGATCGTGCTGTAATAGTCAACGAGTACAGAGGTAAGTTATCCACATCGAGATCTTACATTACATGCTTTTTTGTTTTATACTTAAGGTTGGTTTATGACTAAAAAACTACAGACTACATTTATTGTTTTGATCATAGTTCTCCTGGCTCTTTTGGGCGCATACATTCTTTATTATTCTTTCCGCTCAAAATCTCCGCCTCCTCCTTTACTCACCGAGGAACAAAAAACGCAGGCTCTAATTGATTCCATTACTCCTACCACCACTACAACTTCTCTCTCAGCACAGGAACTAAAGAAAATCAACGATTCCATTGCGCCAAGAGATAAAAGTAAAACTATTAATAATTAATTTAAATAATATGAAAGCGAAAATAATACAAAACATAAAATCTATAATTCTCGCCCTAATCTTAATGCTCGGTGTCGGTGTTGTTTCTGCGGTTGGCACTTGGAAAAATCCGGATTGCGGTCCTACGGGATGTAATACCGACACGCCGATCAATGTAAGCGACACAATACAGACCAAGGACGGGGGTCTTATTTTAGGCGGAGGATTGGTTACAGGCAGACTGAATCCACCTTACGGTCTTATCGTTGAAAAAGGAAATGTCGGCATCGGAACAGCAGCTCCAACGAGAAAATTAACAGTGGATATCGGAAGTCCAAATAATATAGATAGAGACGGCATTCAGATATCCGGTAGCACTTTGAATATCGGACTCTTTCTGGAGAACAAAAGAATGAGCGGAACTCCCCTTTGGAGCATAACTTCTGCCGCAAGTGGCAGTGGTTTTGGCGCGGGCAACCTTGTCATTCAGAGGCAATTGTCCGGAGAGCAATGGTACGGAAACCCTGATCTTACCTCTGCCGTATTCACTCCGAGCGGCAACATGGGTATTGGCACAAATGCCCCGGGAGCTAAGCTTGAAGTAGCCGGGCAAGTTAAAATCACGGGAGGGTCCCCCGGTTTGAATAAAATCCTCGCTTCATCAGACGCAAGCGGTCTTGCTTCTTGGAAAACCAAAGGAGAGTTGGGATTGGGCAGTGGGGGGGGGGTTTCATTTTCTGAAGAAAAAACCAAACGAGCCACAAGTGCCACTGAAGTAAGTGAAAATTTAGGTTCCACATCTCAATATGGCGCTTGTTTTCTAACAAAATTTGAGGTTAATGAAAACGGAAGCGGAGCGGTGGATAAAGGGGGGTGTAGAGTGTACCAATCAGAAGGACAATGGAAACTAGGAGTAAAATCAAGTGCGACAGAATGGGTTGAGTGTTCCGCCCGTTGCATCGGGCAATAGGCGATGGAAGAAAAGTGTAGTGTAGCAAGAGTGTAGCAAGGACCGTCCTAAATGTAGCAAGAATGTAGCAAGGACCGTCCTAATGTAGCAAGGACCGTCCTTGCTATCGGGTTTGCCAAGATGCTACAATACCTGCATGTTTCGAAAAGATTCGTTTGTTACAGGCGAATACTATCATTTATACAATCGGGGAGTAGACAAAAGGATAATTTTTAAAAATCTAAGGGATTATGAGCGGTTCATGATGCTCCTTTATGTCGCAAACTCCAACAGCGAGAGATCCCTTCGTTTGGATAACCTGATCAACCATTCGCATAAAAGCTTTGAGGAAATTATGGTTTTGGAGAGAGGTCAGCCGATAGTATCTATCGGGGCTTGGTCCCTGATGACAAACCATTTTCATATTGTAGTCAGACAAGAGGTGGATGGAGGCATTACCAAATTCATGAGAAAACTTGGCACTGGGTATTCGATGTTTTTCAACATAAAATATCAAAGGAGCGGGGCTCTATTCGGCGGATTATTTAAGTCAAAATTGATAGGCAACGATGATAATTACATGCGACAGTTGTTTGCTTACATTCATTTGAACCCGCTGGATATAAAATTCTCGGGTTGGGAAAATAGAGTTAAAAATCATGAAGGATTTATATTATCCGACGACATGAAAACTTTTTTAGAATCATATCCTTACTCGAGTTACCTGGATTATATCCGGAAAGATACAGAAAATCCGAGAATAGAGAGAAACATGATCAAGCTCGAGAATTTTCCAGATTATTTTGAGGAAGCGAAATCTTTTGAAAATTTTATTGATAATTATTTGTTGTCCGACCACGACCAATAGCAAGGACCGTCCTTGCTATTGGCAGGACTATTAGGATTGCTTGACGTCCGCGTATAAGGGGTATAAAGTATATGAGAATTAGTTTAAGATGGCGGCAGGTAAGCAAAGTTTAAGAAAACCTGGGCCGTTTTCGTTCTTTGTGGATCCTGCCGCCGCCAATTTCTCTGCCGTTCCGCCATGGACCGGCAGTTTTAGTTTTTGTTTCTATTTGAGTGTCATCTGTATAGACGAGACTCCTATTTGCATCCTGCCCATTTTACCCTTATAATACATTCAAGACTAGCAAGAACAGTTCTTGCTATCGGTTTCTAAAATAATCGAAGGTCGCCTTGATTTTGGATGAAACAAGAAAAAACTCTTTTTATTTTTAGACGAAATACAACTATTATGAAAATCTTGCACAAGCCACTTTTATTATATTGTCTTTTTTTGTCCATGTTGGCAGTATCTCCAAATTTTGCAAGTGCGCAAAGTGGAGCGTGTAGCTCTGCTTCGATTGTGGCGGGAACATGCGGAACTTTAAATGCTTATTTTAATCAGACTATAATTCCTCCTGCCCCAAGAGCGTCTATTGAGTTTAGCCCGAGCGTGGGGGTAGAACCATTAACGAATTTAATTATAACAAACGGCGGTTTGCAGAAAAATGTTTCTGTTATCAATCAAAACATTCCGGCTTTTTTAGTGGAAGACACATATTTTATTTTGCGGACAACAGTGCCATACAACAGATACTATGTGCTTGATTCTTCCAGAGGATATAATTTTTTGCTGGACAAGGACAACCAGCCGATCGTATTTCCCCGTCCAAACCCGCTACAATTTTTTTTAGTGCCGGAAATATGGAGGATTCATCCCATACTAGGTTTTACTCAATGGAATAACCAAACCCGAAGCGGTCAGGTAGTTTCTCGTGCGGAGCAGATAAACATAGAAAATAAGATAGTCGACACAATTGATAAAAATAAAAAAATTGTTTACGCAATACCGTTAGTCCAACCTGTGACAGGAACTCCATCGGCAGGCTCTATTGCCGTTGAAGTTCCGGCGACAAATTGCGCTCGCCTTTCTGGGAATGGCCCTAGAAAAATCGTATTTATGAGGGGGAATAGTTGGACGCCTACAGTAAGCGACTTTTTGTGGCAGGCGTACAAAGTTATTGACGAAGGATTTAAGGTAATAGATCCGTTTAAAAAATATATCAACGAGTTTTCTTTTTATATAGACCTCAAAGGTTTTGACGAATCTAAAATTTTGCCGAAAGAATACATGGGAGTGAATTACTTTGATATCTCTTCAATGGGTGAAAAATCAAGTTGTGACAGCGTTATTGGGTCGGCGGATCAATATCTTTTTTATTTCAACAAACCAGGGTATTCTAATCCTTTTACTTCCATAGACAAACCAATTTCCTTTTTCAATCTTAACGGCGACATAACGGATTATCTAAATTCTTCAGCAGTAATAGCAATTCATGAAACAGGTCATGGATTTGCGGGCTTGTCTGATGAATATACATATTCAAACACTAAAATCGGCAGTCTATATAATCTGTTAAAAGTAAGATCGACTATTGATAAAAACATATTTTCTACCGAAAATTGCACATCCAATCCAACTTGGGATTACCGCAGTCCTTATGACAACAGGGTCTACGGATCGGTTGTGGAAAGAGGTTGCTCCTTTTCGACAAAATCCAACCTCGGGGGTCGCGCGACCGAACAAGAGGTATATTACAGACCAAGTCCTAAGAGTATCATGAATGTTATAAATTTAGATGTGGATGTCAATGATCCAAATAATAGGTTTAACATTGTAAGCTGTGGATATATTATTGCCGCCATAAAAGGTGAACCTTTAGACCAAAAACACGCTGCCAAGTACTGGCCGGAGTGCTCGACGCTCGATGTTGTTGATAAAAATCAATTAGCTGCAGTTTTACCTGCCCCTGTTTTAACATCTCCAGTTTCAATATCTTCAACTGTAGGCGGCGAAGTAACTATTACAGGTTCAAATTTTACTCCTACTGGCAATACCGTTCAGCTTAAATATATAGGCCCTTTGGCGAAAAAATTCAATTTTTTTAATCTTGCGTCAGTTATCGAAGCTGTAAGATGCAGCATCATTTCTTGTCCATCGGTAATAAGCGTTTCAACCGACACCGTGTTTGAAATTCCAGACATAGTAAGCGACGGTCGTTCTCTAGTTTTTAATGTGCCGGAAAATCTGCCTTCCGGAAGATATAGCGTCAAAGTCGGGACTTTTAACGGTGATTGGAGTAAGGAATCTTTAACCTTGTCAATTAACACTTCCGGCATTCCGTATGTCGTTTTTCCGAACGGAGGCGAGATATTCGTTCGAGGTAACTTTATTAACATAGAATGGAATTCCCAGCCTGTTCCGATGTTTATCGTTCTTTCAAAGGATTCTACGCCAAATGTTCGTAGAGTATGGAGAGCTTCTCCCAATCAAGGATCAATCAGAGCTTGGATTGACAAAAATTACATACCCGGGAATGATTACAGAATTAATGTTTACTATCCGGGAGGAGGTTTAGGTCCTGCTCGCTCTGACAAGTCCAATGGAACATTCAGTATTATTTCCGAGGTTTCTTCTCCGACACTACAAGACGAGAGGGCGCCTGTTCCTTCTTCTACGATTACAGTTGCTGAGCCAACACCCACACAGCCTTTTTCTGCTCCGACGGAACAGGCAGTTCCAGCTACTTCTCCCACCGCCTCTATCTTCCTCACCTCCTCTAACGAAAACAAAGTCGGAACAGTCGGAGTCTACGCCCCCGGTTCCTTCAACAGCAACCCCAACGACTGGAAATTCTCCCTAGTTCTCAATATGAACGGAAACACCAAAATAGTTTCCTCCATTAGAATCACAGGTTCGGGAGCGACACAGGGAGATGTCTGGACTACCAACACCGGCAATTGGCCGATCGTTGTCTTCCGCAATGGCCAGCAGTTAAACACAAGAGTGGGTCAAATATTCTCCGTTGGTCCAAGCGTCGAAACTCTTCACCTCTATGCCCAGCAATCAGGGAAAACAACATGGGGAGGCGGGAATCTTACCATCACTTTTTCTGATGGGACGAGCATAACGACAAATATTCCTGTATTTATTTCTGCATCGAGAAGTTCTTTTACCGCTTCGGTTTGGAAGGCTTTTTTGAGTATGTTTGGGATGTAAATACTAAAACCTTAAGAATTAACGCGAGGATTAATATCAAGGGTACTGTTATACTTATCCAAAGCAAGATGGGAACTGGTATATGTATGGAGGTTCTGATTCTTGTAGAGTTGCTTGTTGGTAGGAATCTCAGGGATCATCCTTAGTAACAGTATTTTATCTAAAGGGAAACCGCAACCTTTTTCCTTGTAGGTGCTATGATAGGAGTGAACCTGCACAAAATTATGGAACAAAAATATGTATTCTGTGATGAATGCGGATTACCGACAAATGAGGAAAAAGCCGTATACGCAGATGAGACCGGGAAGTTTTATTGTTGCTTCAAGCACTTAAAATTTCATGACCCACAGAGAAAAATCCGAGACAAGACAGTAATCCTGCCTAGTCTCACAACCAATAGCCCTTGCTGTAAATAAATAGCATGGGTCGTCCCCCGTTTTTGAAAAGGCAGTGGAAATCCGCTGCCATTTTCTTGTCTAAAGCTTGTGGCGATGAAGGGTTTCAGAATTCACACAATTTAGTAAAAAGAGAAAGAGCTGGAGGAAGACGTCCAGCGCTTTCTCCAGCTCTTTACAGGATCCATTGGCCTAAAAAATACCCGACGATCATGTACATGAGAAGTGACACCAGGGCACATAGCGTGGCTACTTTAAGGAAGCGGAGAAAGGGAACTTTCCCCACGCCCATCGCCACTATGACGGGTTTTGATCCCACCATAGTTACCTTGGAAATAAAGATTGCGTAAGAGAAGTTTTGTTCCAACCTTCCTTTATTTAGCTGGCTCAACTTTTCTCGCCAGCTTTTTCGAGTCAGGAGCATGCCTCCAACTCTTCCCATACGTCCCAACTCGTAATAGAGGATATCTCCTAATACATCCATTACGCAAAAAATCCCGTATGCAAAGATAGGGCTTACATTACCCCCTTGGGCCAAAAAGGCCCCCACGAACAATGCGGTGATCCGGCCCTGCACTACAGAGGCCGCGATCATGGCAGTATAGGGGTGGGCCTTCATGCCCTCCAATAGTTGAACATAGTCCATGCCGACCTTTCGTTTAGATTTTGAAATTATAGGTTCCGCTACAGCGACAGTTCTCATTGTCTGAAAGCTTGTCAAGAGAAGCACTTCTCAAAGAACCGTTTCGGTAAGCTTACCATTAAAGTCAGATTTGTCGATGATCTTGTGATACGTAAAATTTCTTTTTGTCTTTGCAAGTTGAATTCTGGTTACGGGCATTTGACAACATTTTTTAATCTGCTACTATAACAATAGTTGCATTTTTGGAAGTTTTTGTTTTTAATTATAAATTAATGATATCGTCCGCCCTAGGCGGGCAAGTTAGTAGTTAAGCCTTAGCAGCTGGTTCCTGTATGTTAAGTTTTAATTATTAACCCAAATAAAATATGTCCGAAGAATTTAAAAGAGACAGGCCGCATGTAAATGTCGGCACCATCGGTCACGTTGATCATGGTAAGACAACTTTGACCGCGGCAATTTTGCATGTCTTAAACATGGCCGGCAAGCAAGTTCGGCTTCGAGGCGTTGACCAGATCGACAATGCTCCAGAAGAGCGAGCCCGCGGAATTACCATTAACATTTCCCACAACGAATACTCGACTGATGCCAGGCACTATGCGCACATTGACGCTCCAGGGCACGCCGACTATATTAAAAACATGATCACTGGCGCGGCGCAAATGGACGGCGCGATTCTAGTGGTTGCGGCGACGGACGGCGCTATGCCGCAGACTCGCGAGCATGTGCTTCTCGCTAAGCAAGTGGGTGTGCCAAAGATAATAGTCTTTCTAAACAAGTGCGATATGGTGGATGACAAAGAAATGATTGACTTGGTGGAAGAAGAAATTCGCGAGCTTTTAACCAAGCAAGGTTTCGATGGCGTCGGCGCTCCAGTTATCCGTGGATCTGCCCTGAAAGGCCTCGAATCCAAATCTGTGGATGATGAATGGGCCAAGAAGATTCTCGAGCTCGTTGACGCTCTTGATACTTACATCCCGATTCCAGTCCGAGATATCGGCAAGCCATTCCTTATGCCAGTGGAAGACATCTTTTCCATTGAGGGTCGCGGCACCGTGGTGACTGGAAAGATTGAAAGAGGTGTGGTTAAGCTTGATGAAGATGTGGAAATTGTCGGAATCAAACCTACCCAAAAATCAACGGTTACCGGCATAGAAATGTTTAACAAGAATCTGAAAGAAGGTATGGCCGGAGACAATGCCGGGATACTCTTGCGTGGACTCAAGAAGGAAGACATTACTCGCGGACAGGTTCTTTGCAAGCCGGGCACGACTACTCCGCATGATAATTTTACCGCGGAAATATACGTTTTAAAGAAGGAAGAAGGTGGACGTCATACTCCTTTCTTTAAAGGTTACAAGCCGCAATTTTATATCCGCACGACCGATGTCACAGGGGATGTGACGCTCGCTGAAGGCACGGAAATGGTTATGCCGGGAGACACCGTCAAAATTACAGTTAAATTAGTTACGCCGGTGGCGCTCGAAGAGTCTCAAAGATTCGCTATCCGAGAAGGAGGCAAGACCGTCGGAGCCGGAGTAGTTACAAAAATATTAGGTTAATGGAAAGTGTGAGAGATTCATAAAGCAAAGTACCATGACAACAAAAGAGATAAAAGTGAAGAAGCCAAAAGTGCTAAAAACAGGAGCCGAGAAGGTTGTTAAAGTTTCTAAACCCAAAATCTCTAAAATTGCCCCGCTGGCGCGGGCAGGTCTTAAAAAAGAAAGTGCCGAAGGCCGGATAGTTTTGCGTATTCGCGTGCGAGCTTACGAAAGTAAGATTCTCGACAGTTCCGTCAAGCAGATTATGGATACAGCAGTTCGTCATGACGCTGTCATCATCGGACCGGTGCCGCTTCCCACCGAGATAAAAAAATATACTGTTAATCGTTCGCCTTTTATTTATAAAAACACGCGGGAGCAGTTTGAAATCCGTGTCCACAAAAGGCTGATTGATATAATCAATCCAAACGCAAAGACCATCGAGGCCCTAACTAATTTGTCGTTGCCTTCTGGTGTTGATATTGATGTGAAGATGATGTAAAAATAATGAGACAGCGCTTGAGACAGCGCTGTTACAAAAAACAATGAAATTTATTTTGGCAACAAAAGAAAATATGACCGAGTATTTCTCCCCTAAAGGGACGGTTATTCCGGTCACGATACTTACTGCAGGGCCGGTGACTGTGACCCGGATTTTTTCCAAAGATAAAGATGGCTACGATTCTGTCCAAGTGGGTTTTAGAGCGCAAAAAAAAGGAAAAGTTAGTAAAGGAAGCGCCGGAGCCATGAAAGGCGCTTTTTATAAAACACTGAAAGAATTCAGATTGAAGCCGAGCGACAAGAGTGAAGTGAAAGAAGGGGACACGATTGATGTTTCGATTTTTGCTCCGGGCGACCTTCTTCAAATTTCGAGTATCTCCAAAGGCAAGGGCTTTCAGGGCGTCGTCAAGCGACATGGATTCTCTGGCGGTCCGCGCACTCACGGTCAAAAGCATTCAGAAAGAGAAGCGGGGAGTATCGGCGGGGGACTGCGAACCCACGTGCCGAAAGGCATGCGCATGGCCGGCCGAATGGGCTCCGATCGGATTACTCAAAAGAATTTGAAAGTTGTTTCAATAGATAAAGAAAATAACATTATCCTGGTCAAAGGGGCGATAGCTGGCAAGCGCGGAACGCTAGTTGAGATAGTGAGCAGATAAATAGTTTTTTCTCACCCTTTTAGCGTTGCAAGTAGTAATGCGATTATTAAATGATATAATAAAATTTATGAAACAAAAAAAAATAACAGTCTTGTATTTTTTGAGGCTTTTCCTCCTATTGGAAGTTATGGTGGTGCAATAATATTATCCATACTCTATGGATTGGTTGGAGCAATAATTGGTGGAGTGTATGGAAAAATTAAAAATAGAAACAAAGAAGTTCAGCAAGGATAGTAGTTGTATAAGAGTTTCGCTAGGCCAGACCTAGCTGAGTTTTCTGTTTGCAAAATATATGATTTTGGTTTAATATAATAGGTATGAAAATAGAGCGACCTAAAAACACTAAAAAAGAGGGGACCATAGAGTTTTTGGTCTACAAAGAGGGCAAAACTTTTGTCGGTGTTTGTCTTACTTTTGATATTGTTGAAGAAGGTAAAAATCCAGAAAAATTAATGGAAAGTATCCAAGAAGCAGCCCAAGGACATCTAGAAGTTGTGAGAGAAAAAAATATGTCAGATGATTTACTTAATAGGTATGCCCCGAAAGAGTATTGGAATATATACTACAAAATTATAGGTGATATTCTAAGCAAGAAATCAATAAAATCACCCTACAGTTTCTTTATTTTCCCATATGCCACGAGGACTATTTAATTGGACTTACAAGGATGTAATAGACTTTATCTCCGAAAACGGTTTTATTTTTTATAAACAAAGAGAGGATTCTCATGAATATTGGATAAATGAATCAACGAAAGCTGTAGTTGATATTAGTTTTCATGGGCAAAAAAGTTTTCGACCAAGAACTTTTGAGACCATGATTCGTCAATCAAAAATCAATAAAAAAGTATGGCGTGATTGGGCTTCTCGTTGATTGTAAAAAAAGAAAGGCAATTTTTTAATTTGACTATTTTAGGAAAAAAGAGTAGATTAAAGAAGCCCTTGAAAGGGGCTTTTTTGAAAGAAATTAACCATGGAAGCAAAAATTCAAAGTAAAATATCAGCAAAAATATACAGCCAGAAAGGAACTGAAGCGGGGATAATAGAGCTGCCAGCGAAAGTTTTTGGCGCCAAATGGCGGAGCGACCTGGTGCACCAGGTGGTGCAAAGTATGCGCAGCAACAAGCGCGCCGGCACGGCGGACACCAAGGACCGGGGAGAAGTCAGGGGCGGCGGCCGAAAGCCCTGGAAGCAAAAGGGTACTGGCCAGGCGAGACATGGATCATCCCGCAGCCCGATCTGGGTGGGCGGTGGAGTAACGCACGGACCTCTCGCCGAGAAGAATTATAAAAGAAAAATCTCCAAGTCCATGCGGGCGCAAGCTCTCTTTTCGGTGCTGTCCAAGAAATTCAAAGATGGCGAAATACTTTTTGTGGACACTCTAGCTACTTCGGCTATCAAAACCAAAGACGCGGTGAAAGTAGTGCAAAGTTTGGCCAAAGTTTCCGGTTGGAAGACTGTGGATGCTTCGAAAAAACCTCGAGTCCTGACGGCGCTTTTCGAGAGAAGCGACAAGACCGAAAAAAGTTTTCGAAACATTCCAACGCTTCAAATTGTGTTTTTGAAAAATTTAAATCCGTTTGACGTGTTGAATTGCAAGTATCTTTTAATAGAAAATCCAGCCGAAAGTGTAAAATTCCTTGAGGCAAGGGGATAATTTTCCCACCAAAGGCGGACAAGTATGACAAACATAATTAAAAACCCAAGAATTACCGAAAAAGCTTCTTTTGCGCAAGAGCAAAATATTTACACTTTTAATATTTCCAAACAAGCCAATAAAACCGAAATCAAGAAAGCTATTTTTACGCTTTATAAAGTCAAACCCATCAAAGTGAATGTACTTTCGGTACCAAGGAAGAATATAATGTCAAAGGGTAAAATGGGCAAGAAAGGCGGAGGTCGCAAAGCACTGGTGTATTTAAAAACGGGAGACAAAATTGAATTTATATAACATGAAAACATATAAACCTACAAGTAAATCCAGGAGACAAATGACTCACATCCCTTACCGGGAGCTTTTGAGCCGTACCGCGCCGACCAAATCTCTTACTCACGGCTTTTGCCGAGCAGTGGGCCGCAACAGCGCTGGGCGCATTACCGTGCGGCATAAGGGAGCGGGGCACAAGCGTCTTTACCGCGATGTGGACTTTTTGTTTGATAAAAAAGAAATCCCAGCCGTCATCAAATCCATCGAATATGATCCAAACCGTTCAGCTTTTATTGGTCTCGCTGTTTATAAAGACGGAGAAAAAAGATATGCGGTCTTGCCAAAGTCCGTCAAACCTGGCGACAGTTTCATAGTCTCACAGAAAGCTCCACTTACCCCTAGCAACAGGCTTCCGCTCAAAGAAATTCCGGTCGGAACTTTTGTCTATAATATTGAAATCCAGCCTAATGGGGGCGCCAAGATTGGTCGCTCGGCGGGAATTTTTGCGCAAGTGGTGGCGAACGCTGATGGATATACGAATATAAAAATGCCGTCGACTGAAATCAGAAAGATAAATGAAAATTGCTGGGCATCTATCGGCACTGTCTCCAACGACGAACATCATTTGGAAAATTACGGTAAAGCGGGACGCTCTCGCTGGAAAGGAATTCGTCCAACTGTCCGAGGCACAGCGATGAACCCGGTAGACCATCCATACGGAGGCGGTGAAGGCCGACAAGGCCGAGGTACCAAGCGTCCGAAAACTATGTGGGGCAAAGTTACCGGCGGACGCAAAACCCGCGGACCAAAAAGGTACTCGAATGTGTTTATCATTTCCCGGAGAAAGACGGGGAAGAATAAATAAAAAACTTCCTTCTCTCCTTTATAAGAAGAGGGTTGTATTTCCCCTTTAAATGGTTCTTTAAACATAAACCAAAATGATAATATATCAATATATTTTGATATGACATTATGAAACCGAAACAAAAAGACAACTTGTTGCAAATAATTCTAATTTTGAGTCTTTTTAAGACCTTTGGCTAGCTCCTTCAATTTCTCACGATCTGCTTTTGGACCTCCAGCAGAAGAAATCCAACCTTCGTATTTATCAAATCAATGTTCCTGACCAGAAAGATACTGCTTCCACTCACCCTGCTTCATGTGTCCAGTCCCGTGCATGGGAACAAGCTTTATGTGTGCGTGATCAATGCCTGTACCTTCCATTATTAATCCTACGCGTCCTGCATCCTCAAAATAATTTTCAAGAACTTGAGCAACTTTTTTGGAAGCGATAATAAACCGCTGTAAAACATCATCGGGCATCTTTAATACATCACTGCCATAATGTTCTTTCGGAATAACACAGGAGAATCCTTCGGTATTCAGATCAATAGAGAGAAAAGCAATGAATTCATCATCCTGCCAAAATAGGCCGGGTGTTTGAAATCTCCCCGCGGCAATTTCGCAGAAAGGACATTTGTCATCTTTAGTTTTTGCTTCGTATTCAGCCATAGTTCGAATCCCTTTAGGGTTCCTACATTTTATCACTTTTCAGTTTTAGAAAGTAGCTTAAAACAAGGATATTTTAACGCTCACTTTCCAAAACTACTGGCGGTGTAATCATATCCTTTGCGCGAACCTTTTTCGAGAGCCGATGATGCGGGCGCGGCGTGCGACAATTCCTCTCGCCGCAAAGCGGCGAATTGGCTCGGCGGGGGGAATCCGAAATGCGGGGATTTGTCTCTTGTTTCAAATCCAAAAGCAAATATATGAACAAACAAAAATATTTTCTTTACGCACGAAAAAGTACCGAGGACGATGACAAGCAAGTCATGTCTATTGAAGCTCAACTTTTTGAGCTTCGTGAATTTGCGCGTAAAGAAAATCTTGAAATTCTGGAGGAATTTCAAGAGTCAAAAAGCGCAAAGAAACCGGGCCGTGAAAAATTTGGCGAGATGATGGGGAAAATTGAGAATATGGATGGTGTCGGAATTCTAACATAGAAAGTCTGATAGATTGGCAAGAAATAGTATTGGTGGTGGAAAAATTATCTATTTGCTCGATACGGGAAAGATTGCCGAGCTAAAGTTTCCAACTTTCTGGTGTGATACCACTCCACAAGGTAAGTTCATGCTTTCCATTGCTTTCTCTCAATCCAAATACTATGTTGATAACTTATCGGAAAATATTAAGCGAGGTCATAGGAACAAAGTGAAAGACGGTATATGGCCTCAAATGTCGCCTCTGGGCTATGTAAATGTAAAAGGTGCAGGAATTGTACCCGATGAAAATATCGCTCCGTTAATCAAGAAAACATTTGAGGCCTATGCAACTGGAAATTTCACTTTGAGGCAATTACACGATAAGTTTAATGCTCTTGGATTGAGTAGAAAGAATGGAAATGTGCTTTCCGTATCCAACTATCAACAGATATTAAAAAATCCAATATTCACAGGTTTAATGAGATATGGTGGTGAAATCTACGAAGGAAAGCACAAACCGATTATCACAAAGAAACTTTTTGATTCCGTTCAAGAAGTGATGATGAGGAAAAGTAAGCCACACTCCAAAGGACTAAAACCATTTTTGTACAGAGGATTTTTCCGTTGCGGAGAATGTGGCTGTTTCATCACTACCGAAACACAAAAAGGTCATAACTATTTGCGATGTACAAAACGGAAAAATCCCTGTGAACAAAAATATGTCCGCGAAGAAATCATCACTTCTCAAATAAAGGAAGAAATCAAAAAAGTTTCTTTGCCTCTCGATTGGGTAAATTGGATGATTGCCGAAAACGAGAAAGATCGGCAATCAGAAACCCAATCGAGTGAGGTTTTTTCTCAAAAAACAAAAGATGAAATTTCTCTTTTGGATTCAAAAATTGAGAAGCTGATGACAGCGTATTTAGAGAACGCACTTTCGCTAGAAGAATATCGAGACGCCAAAAGTGCGTTGGTTGGCTCAAAACAGCTTCTCAAAGAGAAATTATCAGCTTTTGAGAAAAAATCTCATAATCGGTTCGAACTTACAGAGAAATTCCTTAAGGACAATAT